>NZ_DDCI01000018.1:0-175902 GCF_002335265.1 Cupriavidus sp. UBA2010 | reverse complement strand
CGGTTTAATCGGCAGTTGCATCCGGATGAGAAGATGCTGGCGCAGAAGATGGCGGCCAAAAGCAACGGCAAGTACACGGCCGAGCAGATTGAAGCGCAGATGCGCCTGTCCAACGTCGTCGATATGAACGGTACCGTGCTGGAATACGGTACACCCGATCAGATTGATGCGGTGACCACAAAGCCGACAGATACCGGTGTGCAGTGGACTTCGATAACAGGTACGACGCAGATCCGGGAAATACAAGCGCAGCCAGATGCTGGCTTCATTGCTTACATCCAAGCGCAGCGGAGGACGATGCAGGGGGATGTGCCTTATACAAGCCGAATGGACTTTAGTAATGTTCCGAAGGTCAGCTACTCACCAGGGTTACTGTCCACCGCAAAATGTGGAGGTGGACAGACTGATTGCGCAGCAGGACTTCCAACTCCATATAGCGCGGAGGAGGTGGCAAGGCGAAGGGTTCAAGTTGCTGATGCAGCAAGCAACTTTGGCACCCAGACAGGACGGCTGGGCGCAGCAGCAGGTGCCATTGCTGCAAGCTCTCCAAATCCCGTCGTGTCGACGACTGCCGGCACGATATCTTTCGTAAGTACGGTCGCGAGTGTAATTGCAGGAGGTGTGGAGCAACTGGCAAGACCGGACGTGGGCCAGTATCTTGGCGAGGGCGCTCTAGGTGCCACCGGCTATTTTCTTGGTGAACGTTATCCCATGGCTGGACCTGTGATCAATGAATTTGGGGAGGGAATAAAGGCTACCGGTGCCATGGATAACATTAAAGCTTGGATAAACAAAGGTTGGAACAGGACAACGACGTCGGAAAAGTAATATGAAAATGATAAAGGATGGAAACCTCACCGCGCTGATGCGTGGGCTGATAATCTTCCTCGGTGCCGGGATCGGAGCGGCAGGATTGGGGTTGGATTGGCTTCCAAAGTGGGCGAGTATCGTGATGATTCTCGGTGGCTTCGCTGCAATGCTGCTGGGAGGCCTTAGTTCTCGCGCTGCACTGATTGGTCTAAGGCCCTTCGGTGAATCGGAATGGCGCAAAGCAAAGCGGACCTACGAGAAGGACGACAAGTGAATCGACAAGACGACCAAGGGTCACGGAGGTGACGTGCATGCAGTAGTTTTCATTATCGGAAAACGCTGACGGACTGCTTGTATTGCAAAAACTACCGGGAGCAAGACTAATGCGCCCGCCGTGAAAAAAGCTTCCCGGCCACTGATCTTCATTTCGGCCAGATTTCAGAGCCAGTAGTCCTCAATTACTTCAACCAAAACGGCACCAGACCGACCAACGCCCCCTAACCAACTCTCCGATAAGGGGCATAACTGCATGAAGAAGACGCTCGCATTTTCCCTGCTCGCAACGGCTACCGCCATTGCGGTCTGTGGTGGTGGTACCGACAGTGGCACGACCACCGGCGCCACTGGTGTCGCAAGCAATCTCATGGCACTACTTGACGCATCGTGTCTCGCCGCCATGCCTACGGGCGGCACGATGACTGGCGTCGAATTGAAGCATTAACCCATGAGAATCAAGTCGATGGCGATGACTCGCCCACTTCATGCGAGCCTGCTTCTGCTCGGCCTTTCCACGTGCGCGGAGGCGCAGCCGACTGGCCCGGGCCGGAGCCCGGCCACCACCGCCGCCGATCAACAACAACTCACCCGCCAGCAACAGGAAGCCCGCGAGCGCGCCCAGGCCATTGAAGCGCCCGGCGTGCGCGCGCAGGATGTGACGCCGCTCGCCTATCCGACGCTGCCGACCGAGACGCCATGTTTCCGCATCGACCGCTTCGTGCTCGACGTCCCTGCCGATCTGCCCGATAGCGTCCAGGTACACGGTGCCTCTACGCTGCCGATGGACCCGTTTGCTTTTGCCCGTGCATGGCTCGATCACTATCAGGGTGCGTGTGTCGGCAGGCAGGGCCTGGATATGCTGACCAAGGGTGTGTCTCAGACCATTCTGAGCCGAGGCTATGTCACCACGCGCGTGTTACTGCCGCAGCAGGATCTCAGCACCGGCACATTGCGGTTGGCGCTGATCCCCGGCGTGATCGGCGAGTTGCGTTTTGCGGAACCGGACACGCGCGGCACGTGGAAGTCCGCGTTTCCGGCACGTTCGGGCGATCTGCTGAATCTGCGCGATCTGGAGCAGGGGCTGGAGCAGATGAAGCGCGTGGCCAGTCAGGATGCGGAGATGCAGATCGTGCCGACTGCCGTGCCGGGCGTGAGCGATGTAGTCATCGCGGTCAAGCGGGCGAAGGCGTGGACCGTGGTGGCGTCGATCGACAACTCGGGCACGGAGGCAACGGGCAAATGGCTCGGCAATCTGAGTCTGGGCATCGATAACCCACTGGGTCTCAACGATCTGTTCAACGTCGGCTATATGCAGGACGTTGAGCTTGGCAACCGGAAGCACGGCACGCATGGCTGGAACGGCTTCTACTCGGTGCCGTGGGGTTACTGGACGGGCACGCTGTCCGCGTACTCGAACACGTACTACCAGCAGATTGCGGGCGTCAACCAGACCTTTGTCTCAAGCGGGAATTCGCAGACGGTGGACATGAAGCTGCAACGCGTGCTTCGCCGCAGCCAGAACGACGTGCTGGGTCTGCAGTTCCGGCTCTCGCGCCGCTTTGGCGAGAGCTTCATCGAGGACACGGCAATCCCCCAGCAGCGGCGCAACAACACGTTTGTGGAGGCCGGCTTCACCGATCGCCATTACTTCGGCGCGGCGCAGTTCGATGGCAGCCTCGTGTATCGCCAGGGCATCGGCGGATTCGGTTCGCAGGCCGATACGCTGGCTGTGAACGGCGGGCCGACATGGCGCTACAGCATGGTCGTGGCCGATGCCAATCTGTCGGCGCCCTTCCGGCTTGGCGAGCAGATGCTGCGTTACGTGACGACCTTCCGTGGCCAGTACACCGGTGATCGCCTGTATGCGCTGGACATGATGACCATCGGCAGCCGCTATACGGTGCGCGGCTTCGACGGTGAGATGCTGTTGGCCGGCGATAGTGGCTTCTACTGGCGCAACGAACTGCAGGCACCCGTCGCCAACACCGGGCAGGCGCTGTATGCGGGGCTGGACTACGGACGTGTGTTCGGGCCGTCGACGGTCGGGCTGGTTGGCACGCAACTGATCGGCGCGGTGCTGGGCCTGCGCGGTGGCTTTGGTTCGAAGTTCGGGCGGCTGTCCTATGATTTCTTTGTCGGCCTGCCCGTGTACAAGCCCGCTGCCTTTCATACGTCTGGCGTCACCGGCGGGATGCAGGTGGCGTATCAGTACTGAGTTTTCATACCGGCGGCTGTCGCCGCTTTCAGCAACGTAGTCAAACAGGAGAAATTACGTGATTCGATTCAAGACCTATGCCGCGGTGGGTGTCGTGGCGGCGCTGGGGTTGGCAGGCTGCGCGACCGAGACGTCCACGGCGGTGGCCGTGCAGAAGGTGGAAAGCGCCAGCCGCCCCTACAACGGCGTGCGCACGCCGATCGCTGTGGGCAAGTTCGATAATCGCTCGAACTATATGCGCGGTGTGTTCTCGGACGGCATCGATCGGCTGAGCGGCCAGGCGAAGACAAGTCTGGTGACCCACCTCCAGCAGACCAATCGATTCAATGTGCTGGAGCGCGAGAATCTGGACGAGATGAAGCGCGAGGCGACGATCAAGAACCAGGCCCAGAAGCTCAAGGGCGCCGATTATGTCGTGACCGGCGACATCACCGAATTTGGCCGCAAGGAAGTCGGCGACGTGCAGCTGTTCGGCATTCTGGGCCGCGGCAAGGAGCAGGTGGCCTATGCCAAGGTCAATCTGAACATCGTGAACATCAGCACCTCCGAGGTCGTTTACTCGACGCAGGGCGCGGGCGAGTACAAGTTGTCGAACCGGGAGGTGATCGGCTTTGGCGGCACGGCGAGCTATGACTCCACGCTCAATGGCAAGGTGATGGATCTGGCCATGCGCGAGGCGGTGAACAACCTTGTGGGCGCCATCGAATCCGGCGCGTGGAAGCCGCAGCAGTAATCGCTGTTCTTTGTACGACGGGAAGAAAAAATGAAGAGCATGGTCACGCTGCGCAAGGCAGCGTTTTTGTCGGCGGCCGGCCTCGTGCTGGCGGGTTGTGCGAGTGGGCCGAAGCCCCTCTATCAATGGGAGGGGTATCAGACCCAGGTCTATCAGTACCTCAAGGACGGCGCGAAGGAGGAACAGGTGCTGGCGCTGGAAAGCGGGCTGGACAAGATGAAGGCGAAAGGTGGCTCGCCGCCGCCGGGGTATCACGCCCAGCTTGGCATGTTGTATCTGAATCTGGGCAAGGGCGACCAGATGGTGAAGGAGTTCCAGACCGAGAAGACGCTGTTCCCGGAGGCCACGCCCTATATGGATTTCCTGATGCGTAATGTGAAGACCGATGCGCGCAAGGATGTGAGCGCAGGGGCCGCAGCCGATGCCGCAACCAACGCCTCGGCCAAGGCCAAGGCTGACACGGCGGAAGCGAAGTCCGACGCCACCACCGGGAGCGCCAAATGATGCGTCGAATCCTGACCTATATCGCGGGCCTGGGCGCCGTGGTGCTGTTCGCGGGCTGTGCCGTGCCGACCAAGCAGATTGACTATTCGGCGTACAAGGCCAGCCGGCCGCGTTCGATCGTGGTGCTGCCGCCGTTGAACGAGTCGCCGGATATCAATGCGACCTACGCGATGCTGGCGCAGTCCACCGCGCCGCTGGCCGAGTCGGGCTACTACGTGCTGCCCGTGGCGCTGGTTGACGAGACGTTCCGCCAGAACGGGTTGACCGTGCCGGGTGACATCCACGCCGTTCCCGTGGCCAAGCTGCGCGAGATCTTCGGCGCCGACGCCGCGCTATATGTGACCGTGAGCGAGTACGGTTCGAAGTATCAGGTGCTCAGCAGCGTAACGCGCGTGGCCGCGAGCGCGAAGCTGGTGGATCTGAAGACCGGCGACGCGCTGTGGAGCGGTTCGGCCGCAGCGGCCACCGACGACTCCGGTAACGCCGGTGGCGGACTGGTGGGCGCGCTGATTGCCGCGGCCGTTGCCCAGGTGATCAACCACACGGTGGATCGCAGCTACGGCGTGGCTGGAGCCGCGAGCGACCGGTTGCTGTCGGCGGGTCAGCCCACCGGTATTCTGTACGGGCCGCGTTCGCCGAAGTATCAGTCGGACTAACGATAGTCGGCGTACATCGTCAGGCCACGACCTCGGTGATCCGGGGTTGTGGCGGTGCCTCATGGACGATACGGGCAATACAAGCGAAACGCGCGACACGCGCGATACTGGCCATCGCTCCCTCCCACTCAGAGCTTGTAGCCAATCTGCCGCAGCAGTTGCTTCCGGTCGGCGATATCGGCGGCGGTCTCGATGCCTAGCGGCGGTTCCCCATCGACGACGCCGAGCACGGCCCGGCCAAGATCCGTCTGCGCGACGATGACCTCCGTCGGGTTCGCGGTCGCACAGTAAATGCGGCATACCTCCGGCACGGCGCGCACGGTGCCGAGCACGTTGACGGGGAAAAACCCATCCCCAAGAAAGATCAGGAAGGTATGCCCAGCCGCGATCGCGGTGGCGTTCTGGCAGGCCAGGTCGATCATCGCCTCGTCGGTGCCAGACCAGCGCACGAGCCGTTTGCCCGATGCCTCGCAGAAGGCGACGCCGAAGCGGATGCCGGGTACCGTGCCGACGAGTGCCTCGTGCAGATCCTCGACGGTCTTGATGAAATGTGACTGTCCGAAGATGAAGTTGGTGTCTGCCGGCTTGGATACCGGCACCGCGCTGAGTTCCATGACTTGCTCTCCTGCATGGGTGCCTATCCAGTCAATGGTAGGCCGCGTGTCTTCGAATGCAAGCCGATGCATCCCGGGTGGATTAAGATAGCCGTTACGCCTGCCGGCGTCGTCGCAGATGCAGCACACCGGCATGTGTTCAGCGACATCGTCAGTTTCCATCGACATCCACATTCAGAAGGAATCTCTCATGAAGCTGCATTCAACTCCGCTTCGTGCCGGAATGGGGTCCGGCAAGCGCGTGTTCCAGACGCTGGTTTCCGCCACGCTGCTCGCGGCCGCGACACTGGTCCTGCCCGCGATGCCGACCGATGCGCGTGCGCAAGCGCCCGCGCACGCGCAAAAGAAGACGCAGGTGCCCGGCTACTACCGCATGATGGTCGGCCAGTTCGAAGTCACCGCGCTGTACGACGGCTATATCGATCTCGATCCGAAGCTGTTCAAGTACACCAGCGCGCGCGAGGTACAACGGCTGCTCGCGCGCATGTTCGTCGAATCGACGCCCGGCATGCAGACAGCGGTCAATGCCTATCTGGTCAATACCGGCAGCCATCTGATTCTGGTCGATACCGGCGCATCGGCATGTTTCGGCCCAACGCTGGGACGGATCCGAGAGAACCTGCACGCGGCCGGCTACGAGCTGGAACAGGTGGACACCATTCTTCTGACCCACCTGCACGCCGATCACGCCTGTGGTCTGCTTGCCAATGGCACGGCGGTGTTTCCCGCCGCCACTGTCTATGCCGACAAGGCCGACGCGGACTACTGGCTCGACGAGTCGAAGGCCGCGGCAGCACCCAAGGATGCGCAAGGTCTGTTTGCCATGGCACGCGACGCGGTGGCGCCGTACCGGGCAGCCGGCCGATTCCGCACGTTCAGTGCCAGTGCCGGCGCAGGTGACGAACTCGTGCCTGGCGTGCGCGCGGTGCCCGAGTTTGGCCACACGCCGGGGCATGTCGGCTATCTGTTCACGTCCGGCAAGGAAAAACTGCTGCTGTGGGGCGATGTCATCCATAGCCACGCGGTGCAGTTCCGCAGCCCGCAGGTGGCGCTCGAGTTCGATACCGACAGCCATCAGGCCGTGATTACGCGTAATCGCGTGCTGGCCGACGCCGCCCGCGACAAGCTCTGGGTAGGCGGCGCGCACCTGCCGTTCCCGGGCATCGGCCATGTGCGGCGCGAGCAGGTCGGCTATACATGGGTGCCCGTCGAGTACGGGCCGATCCGCAACGATCGCTGAACGGGGCGGGGTTCACTCTGGCGGCGCCTTCGGGCGCCGCTATTCCGTGGTGCTCGGACTCCAGAACGCCTGGGTTACCGCTTCACATGCCGAAAGCCTCGCCACCACGGCATCCAGCTCGTCGCCGTCGACCGAAGTGGCCATGAGCACGGCTTCGATCTCGATATCGTTCGCGCCGAATGCATGAACTACCAGATCGCGCGTGGGATGGTTGCTCGCTTCCAGCAGGTCCGACAGCAGGCGCAATGCCTCTTTCTGGCGATGGCGTGGCGCGATCACGTAGACCGTGTTGGTCACCTCGACCGCAGGCGTGTCGATCGGCTGCTGGTTGATGCGATTGACCACGGGACGCAGCAGCGTGTTGGCGGCCAGTACGAACATGCAGCCCATGCCGGCCTCGATGATCAGGTCAGCCCCCGCGCTGGCGCCGACCGCAGCGGAGCCCCACAGCGTGGCAGCGGTGTTCAGGCCGCGCACATTGCCTTCCTCGCGCATGATCACGCCCGCACCAAGAAAGCCGATGCCGGATACCACGTAGGCCACCACGCGCACCGCGCCGTCGTGGCCGGCGAGCCGGTTGGCCATGTCGACGAAAATGGCCGCGCCCACGGCAACCAGCACGTTGGTGCGCAGGCCGGCGGTGCGCTGGCGGTACTGGCGTTCATAGCCGATGACCCCGCCAAGTACGAAGGCGGTAACCAGGCTGATGCCGGTGTCGAGGAGCGACTCTAGGTTGATGTTCTGGATGGCTTCGATGGACATGCTCGACGGACGTGGAAATCATGACGCCACATGGCAGCCGTGGCTGGCATGTGGCAGGACACGGCACGTGCGTGCCGTGGCGTACAACTGGCGTATGGATCGCGGACGCGTCTTACCAGAGCGTGCGGCAGAACCGGATGGCCGCGTCGGCGTATTCCCGATCGGTTCTCGGGGCGTCCGTGCGGCCGGCCTGGCCGGGTGATTTCGAGTTTGTGGTCGAGGTGTTCGACTGCGTCTGGGCGCGCAGGAACGGGGAGACCAGACGCTCTGTGAGCGCGGAGGTCCGGGTGGTGGATGCGAGGAACTTGCGCATTTCCGACTCCTTCGCTGTCCTGCCGACCATGGCGGAACAGCATGGTGCCTGCCGGGGCAGGCGCGTGCGAGTGGCGCGCGGCGGGCTGGGGTGCCCGTGATTGCCGCTGCGTGACTTGCGATGGATCGATGCAAGCCAGCGACAAAATGGATGTGGGTGGCCTGCTTAACCTTGTGTTGGATATCGACTAGAACAACAGTCCATTTGAGGGTCCTCCCCAGGCGAGCTTTGATGGGACGGAGTGTATCGACGGGGTGCTGCTCCGTACACTGAATTCTTCTTCAGGAACCGGCTTCGCGCAGTGCCAGCGGAATCCTGACCGTGAACACCGCGCCACCGTCGGGCCCGTTGGCGGCCTCGATATGCCCGCCCTGAGCATGGATGATCGATTGCGACAGGGCCAGCCCAAGACCCACTCCCTCGTTCTCGGACGCGCGCGCGCCCGCGCCACGGAAGAAGCGGTCGAACAGGAAGGGCAACTCGTCCGGGGGGATGCCGGGGCCTTCGTCGGTGACGCGCAATGTGGCGTGGTGTGCGTCGGCGGCGCAGTCCACCACGATCTTGCTGCCCCGTGGCGAGAACTTGAGCGCGTTGTCCACCAGATTGGCCAGCACCAGCCCTACCGATCCGTGCGACACCTTGGCGCCGCCCGCCGCTTCGCTGCGTGCCACCAGTTCGACCTGCCGTTCGCGGGCGGCAGGGGTGGCGCGCAACAGCGTTTCCGCAATCAGCGCATCCAGTGCCTGTGGCTCGCCAGCCTGGCGATCCTGCCCCGCGTCGAAGCGGGCCAGCATCAGCAGTTCCTCGATCAGCCGGGTCAGGCGGCCCACTTCATCCAGGCAGGAGCGCAACGTGTCCACGTACTCCTGGCTCTCGCGCGGCCGCCGCAACGTCACTTCGATCTCGGTGCGCAAGCGGGAAAGCGGCGAACGCAGTTCGTGCGAGGCGTCGGCCGTGAAGCGCCGTTGCTGGTCGAAAGCCTGCTCGAGCCGGTCCAGCATCGCGTTCAGCGTATCGACGAGCTGGCCGATTTCGTCCGTTGTGCCGGGGTGCGGCAGGCGTTCGCCAAGGTTGGCGTCGCCGATGAGCCGGGCCTGCTTCACCACGTCGTTGATGCCACGGAAGGCGCGCCGCGTCAGCACGCTGCCGGCGGCGCCCACGGCGGCCAGCAGTGCGGCGGCCATGATGCCGAACAGGATCGTGGCCGACTCCAGCACGTTGTGCACGTCGTCCAGCGAGCCCGCCACCTGAATTACCACGGGCTTGCCGTTCGCCACGGCGGGCAGGGACACCATGCGCAGCGGCTCTTCGCCAAAGCTCGGCAGCGTCTGAAAGACCGCCTCCCCGCCGGACGCGAGTTCGTCGAGCAGCGTGGGCGGGGCGGGCAGCATGGCGTCACCCAGGTTTGAGCTGCGGGCCAGGATTTCGCCCTTGGCATTGACGATCTGCACCAGCCGGTCCAGGCGCACCAGCGATGGCGGGGCCGACCCGGGCGGGCGCTCGTGCACGCGGACCGGTTGCCCGTGGCTCTCCACCTGCATGCCGGCCTCGGTATCGGCCAGCGTCAGCAGCGCCGCATCGAGCTGCCCATGCACCAGGCGCGATAGCTGCCACCACCCGGCCAACGCCGAGCAGGCCACGATCACCACGATGACGGTCCAGTGGGTCAGGACCAGCCGCTGCCGGAAGTTCAGCACGTCAGAGGGCCCCCGATGGCGAGATGCGGAAGCCCTGGCCCCGCACGGTCTGGATCAGCGCCGTCATGCCCGGTGGGTCGAGTTTGCGGCGCAGGTTCTTCATATGCACGTCGATCAGGTTGTCGATGGCGATCAGGTCCGCGTGCCAGATGTGTTCCGCAAGCTGTGCCCGGCTGACGATCTCCCCAGCGTGCGTCACCAGCAGGATGAGAATCGCGTACTCCTTCGGCGTGAGATCGAGCCGCGCGCCGGCCCGCGTGACGCTACGGGTCTGCGGGTCGATGACGAGGTCATCCAGCGTGAGCGGGGCGGGTTGAGCCAGCTCCACACGCCGCAGCAGGGCCCGCACGTGCGCGAGCAGTTCCTCGAAGACGAAGGGTTTGGTCAGGTAGTCGTCGGCGCCGGTGTCCAGCCCGGTGATGCGGTCGTTGATCGCATCGCGCGCCGTCAGCATCAGGATCGGCGTGCGCACGCCCTGCTCACGCAATTCCCGGCAGAACTCGACGCCACTTTTGCCTGGAAGCATCCAGTCGAGGATCAGCAGACTGAACGCGTAACAATTGTGAGCCGCTGCCACGTCAACCGAATGGGCGGTCTCCACGTCATAACCTTCTTCTTGCAGACCACGGGCCAGCAGTCGCGCTGCCTTCTGGTCGTCATCTACCAATAGGATCCTCATGGGTTCGCCTTTCCGGGTCGGGTCTGATTCTATCAGCCGACTTTTCCGCATGTTATGCATACGGCCCTGCCTGAAGAAGAATTCAGAGTGCGCGAGGGCTTGCGTGCGTACCATTGGCGGCAAATTCCCGCATGTGGCGATTCCATATCTTTTGAAACATCAGCATCGGAGTGAATGATGAAAAACAAGCCAGCCTTTCCCGGGCGCGTTGTCTACTGGCTTGCCGCGGCGGTCATACTGGGTCTCGGCGGTGCTGGTGTCTGGACGATGCGCGCCAAGGCCGACCAGAAGCGCGCGGACCCGCCCGTCGCCCTGCGTCATGAAGGCGAGCGCCTGGTAGTCCCGGCCGAGTCGCCATTGCGCCGTACCTTGGCCGTCGCGCCTGCCACGCGCGAAACCGTGGCCGCGCCGTTCAATCTGCCGGCCATGGTGGAAGCCGATCCGGCCAAGCTCGTGAAAGTGCTGCCGCCGCTGGCTGGCCGCATCGTCAGCCTGAACAAGCAGCTTGGCGACGAGGTCAAGGCTGGCGACGTGCTGTTCACGATCGATTCGGCCGATCTCGCGCAGGCCACCAGCGACGCCGCCAAGGCCCGCGCGGCCATGACGATGGCACGCCGCAACCTGGATCGTCAGCGGGAACTGGACAAGTCAGAGATCGCCGCAAAGCGCGACTTCGAGCAGGCCCAGAGCGACTATGACCAGGCTGCCAGCGAATCCCAGCGCGCCGATGCGCGTCTGGCGCAGCTTGGCGCCAAGGGTGGCGGCACGTTGCAGGCGGGCGGCGGCCACATTCTGACCGTGCGATCACCGATCAACGGGCGCGTGGTCGATCTCAATGCCGCGACCGGCGCGTACTGGAACGACACCACGGCCTCCCTGATGACCGTTGCCGATCTCTCGCACGTGTTTGTCACGGCCAACGCGCAGGAAAAGGATCTGGGCCACGTGTACGTCGGCCAGTCGGCCACCGTCAAGTTCGACGCCTATGACGATCCGCAACCGGGCAAGGTGCGCTATGTCGGCCAGATCCTTGATGCGGACACCCGCACGACCAAGGTGCGCATGGTGTTCGACAACCCTGACGGACGGCTCCGTCCCGGCATGTTCGCGCAGGCTACCTTCCTGTCTCAGCCGCATGAAGGCATCGTCGTGCCGATGTCGGCCATCGTGCAGAGCGGCTTCTACACCCGCGCGTTCGTCGAAGTGGCGCCGTGGCAGTTCGAACCCCGTGTGATCAAGCTCGGCGCGCAGATTGGCGACCGTATGGAAGTGAAGTCAGGCCTGTCCGCGGGAGACCGCGTGGTGGTGAAGGAAGGGGTGCTGCTGAATGATTGAGCGCCTTGTAACCCTGTGCTTCAACCGGCGCGGCATCGTCGCGCTGGTGTTCGCGATGGTCGCGCTGTACGGCTGGTACGCGTGGAAGCAACTGCCCCTGGAAGCGTATCCGGACATTGCCGACACCACCTCGCAGGTGGTCACGCAGGTCAACGGACTGGCCGCCGAGGAAGTCGAGCAGCAGATCACGATCCCGCTCGAGCGCGAGATCATGGGCGTGCCCGGCATGCACGTGATGCGCTCCAAGAGCACGTTCGGCCTGTCCCTGATCACCGTGGTGTTCAAGGACGGCGCGGAGGACTACTGGTCGCGCCAGCGCCTGCAGGAGCGCATCAACGGCGTTTCGCTGCCGTACGGTGCGCAGCCGTCGCTTGACCCGCTGACGTCGCCGATCGGTGAAATCTACCGCTACACGCTGGTGTCGAAGACACGCGATCTGCGCGAGTTGTCGGAACTCCAGTTCTGGAAGGTGATTCCGCGCCTGAAGCAGGTGGCGGGCGTGGTGGACGTGGCCAACTTCGGCGGCCTGACCACGCAGTTCATGCTCGAGTTCGATCCGGTGATGCTGTCGAAGTACAACATCTCGCTGAACCAGATCACGCAGGCGATCTCCGAGAACAATGCCAATGCCGGCGGCAGCATCCTGAATCGTGGCGAGCAGGGGCTCGTGGTGCGCGGCGTGGGCCTGATCCGTAATCTGGACGATCTGGGCAACATCGTCGTCACCCAGAAGAATGGCGTGCCGGTGCTGGTGAAGGATCTTGGCCGCGTGGTGCTCGGCAACCCGCAGCGCCACGGCATCCTGGGCATGGACCACAACCCGGACACGATCCAGGGCATCACGCTGCTGCTCAAGAACGAGAATCCGTCGGTCGTGATGGAGGGCGTTCATGCCGCCGTGCGTGACCTGAACGACAACATCCTGCCCAAGGACGTCAAGGTGGTGCCGTATATCGACCGGAGCAATCTCGTCGATGCCACGGTGCATACCGTGGGCAAGACGCTGATGGAAGGCATGTTCCTGGTGTCGCTGGTGTTGCTGCTGTTCCTGGGCAGCCCGCGCGCGGCGATCATCGTGGCCGTCACGATCCCGCTGTCGCTGCTAATGGCGTTCATCCTGATGCATCATTTCAAGATCCCGGCGAACCTGCTTTCGCTCGGCGCGATCGACTTCGGCATCATCGTGGACGGCGCCATCGTGGTGATGGAGAACATCCTGCGCCGGCGCGAGGAGGACGCGGAGAAAGAACTGCATGGCCGGGACATCATGCAGTCGGTGCTGCAGGTGGCGCGCCCGATCTTCTTCGGCATGATCGTGATCATCACGGCCTACCTGCCGTTGTTCGCGTTCCAGCGCATCGAGTACAAGCTGTTCTCGCCAATGGCCTTCGCCGTGGGCTTCGCGCTGTTCGGGGCCTTGCTGGTGGCGCTGCTTCTGATTCCGGGGCTGGCGTACTGGGCCTATCGCAAGCCGCGCAAGGTGTTTCACAACCCGGCGCTGGTCTGGCTCGCGCCGCGCTATGAATCGGTGCTGAACCGGCTGGTGGGCAGCACGCGCACGGCCATCGGCATCGCGGTGGCTACGCTGGTCGGCGTGATGATCCTGGGCGCGACGATCGGGCGGGACTTCCTGCCGTATCTGGACGAAGGCTCGATATGGCTGCAGGTGACGCTCCCGCCGGGCATCTCGCTCGAAAAGGCTGGCCAGATGGCCGACAACCTGCGTGCCGCGACGATGGAGTTCCCGGAGGTGGAGCACGTGGTGACGCAGGTGGGCCGCAACGACGAAGGTACCGATCCGTTCTCGCCGTCACATATCGAGACCGCGGTGACGCTGCACCCCTATAGCACCTGGACCACCGGCCGCGACAAGCAGCAACTGATCGAGGCCATGGCCACGCGCTTCCGCGATCTGCCGGGTACTCAGGTGGGCTTCTCCCAGCCGATGATCGACGGTGTGCTCGACAAGCTGGCGGGCGCGCACAGCGACCTGGTGGTCAAGGTGTACGGCAACGACTTCGCCGAGACACGGCAGGTGGCCACGGCGATCACGCGGCTGCTGAAGACGGTGCCGGGCGCGCAGGACGTGATCATCGACCAGGAGCCGCCGTTGCCGCAGGTGCGTATCGACGTCGATCGTGCCGCTGCCGCGCGGCTGGGCATCAATGTGGCCGACGTGATGGCGCTGATCCAGACTGGCATCGGTGGCAGCCCCGTCACGCAGGTGTTCGTCGAGGACCGCAGCTACAACGTGGTGGCGCGCTTCATTGGCAGCTCGCGCAACGACCCCGAGGCAATCGGCAACCTGACGCTCACGGCCGCCAATGGCGCGCATGTGGCCCTGGCCCAGGTGGCGCATATTCGTCTGGCAGAAGGCGAGACCACGATCACGCGCGAGATGAACAAGCGGCACCTGACGGTGCGCCTGAATCTGCGCGGCCGCGATCTGTCGTCGTTCCTTGAAGAGGCGCGGACGCGCATCGACAAGGAAGTGCCGTACGACCGTACCCATATCCAGGTGGCATGGGGCGGTCAGTTCGAGAACCAGCAGCGCGCCCAGGCACGTCTGGCGGTGATCCTGCCGATGGTGCTGGCGCTGATGTTCGTGCTGCTGTTCGGCGAGTTCAAAAACCTGCGGCAGCCCGCGCTGATCCTGATGGCGGTGCCGCTGGCAACGCTGGGCGGATTGGTGGCGCTGCATCTGCGCGGGATGACGCTGAACGTGTCGTCGGCGGTTGGCTTCATCGCGCTGTTCGGCGTGGCGGTATTGAACGCGATCATCATGATCGCCAACCTGAACCGGTGGCGCGATACCGCTGGCGTGAGCCTGAAGGAAGCGGTGGTGCGTGGCGCGGGCGAGCGGATGCGGCCGGTGCTGATGACCGCGACCGTGGCAGCGCTGGGCCTGATTCCGGCGGCGCTTGCGCACGGGCTGGGCAGCGACGTGCAGCGTCCGCTGGCCACGGTGGTGGTGGGCGGGCTGATCACGGCAACCGCGCTGACGCTGGTGCTGTTGCCCGCGTTGTATTACCTGATCGAGACACGCGCGGCGAAGCAGGTGCGCGAGGAGCCTCCGGTCCAGTTCGGCCCCACCAGTGAAGGGGACTTGTAATGGCTAAAATCACTTCGATCAGCGTGGCGGCGCTGCTGGCGCTGGCCACCGCGGGTTGCGCGGTGGGCCCGGACTTCCAGCGCCCGGCCGCGCCCGAGACCGATCGCTACACGGCGACGACATTGCCCGCGGAGACCGCATCGGCATCCACGCCGGATGGGCAGGCGCAACGCTTCGCGCCGGGGCAGGATGTGCCGGCGCAGTGGTGGACGATGTTTGGCTCCAGCGAACTCAACGCGCTGGTGGATGCCGCATTGCGCGCCAACCCGGACCTGCAGGCGATGGAGGCCGCGCTGCGCGTGGCCCAGGAGAACGTGGCGGCGCAGCGTGGCGCGTTCTTCCCGAGCGTCGACGCGTCGTACACGCCGTCGCGCCAGAAGATCGCCCAGATCATCGCGAGCCCGCTGTCCGACAACAGCGATCTGTTCACGCTGCACACGGCGCAGTTGAGTGTCTCGTACGTGCCCGACGTCTTCGGCGGCACGCGCCGGCAGGTGGAGTCAGGCGTGGCGCAGGCCGACGTTGCCCGGTTCCAGTGGCAGGCCGCGTACCTGACGCTGACGTCGAACGTCGTCAATGCGGCGATCCAGGAAGCCTCGCTGCGCGCCCAGATCCGCGCGACGCAAGACGTCATCGCGCTATCCACGCGCCAGCTCGAGGCCGTGCGCAAGCAGCAGCGCCTGGGACAGGTCGGCGCCGCCGAAGTCGCAGCACAGGAAGCCACGCTGGCGCAGGCGGAAGCGGCATTGCCGCCGCTGGACCGGCAACTCGCCCAGCAGCGCAACCTGCTGGCGGCATTGACGGGCCGGTTGCCGAGCGATGCCGTGCCGCAGCAGTTCGAGTTCGAATCGCTGACGCTGCCCGGAACATTGCCACTGAGCCTGCCGTCGAGGCTGGTTGGCCAGCGTCCCGACATTCGCGCGGCGGAAGCGCAGATGCACGCGGCTAGCGCCCAGATAGGCGTGGCCACGGCGGCCCGCCTGCCCAATATCACGCTGACTGCCGCGCTCGGTAGCTCGTCGCAGGCGATTGGCGATCTCTTCACGGCCGGCACCGGCTTCTGGGGAATCTCCGCGGGCCTGATGCAGCCGATCTTCAAGGGCGGGATGCTGCTGCACCAGCAGCGCGCGGCCGAGGCGGCCTACAAGCAGGCATCCGCGCAGTACCGCAGCACGGTGCTGACCGCCTATCAGGGGGTGGCAGACGCGCTGCATGCAATCGAGGCCGATGCGCGGGGACTGCGCACGGCGTCGGATGCCGAGCGTGCCGCGTACCGGAGCTTCAACATCGCACAGGCGCAGTGGAAGGCCGGACAGATCGGCTACCCGGCCGTGATGCTGGCCGAGCAGACGTACCGGCAGTCGGCGATCACGCTGGTACAGGCGCGCGCGAGCCGGTACTCCGATACCGTGGGCCTGATGCAGGCGCTGGGCGGCAGCTGGGAGGATGAACCGGGCAAGACGCCGGAGAACCAGTCGGACAGCAAGCCGGCCGCAGCGCCGGAGGCCGCCGCCAAGGCTCAGGGTAACGGCTGATCCGTGGCGGCAGTCGCGTGCTGCCGACGGACGCCGCTCTCGTTGCCGCCATCGTTGCCGACATAGTTGTCACCACAGGGCACGCGCACCGTCACGCGCGTGCCGTGGTGCGCGGCCGCGTCGGCGTAGTCGATCTCGACCGTGGCGCCCACCCGCTCGGCAATGACCCGGACGATGGAGAGGCCAAGGCCGGAGCCGGGCGCGTCGTTGCCCGGAATCCGGTAAAACGGATCGAAGATCCTGCTTCGTTCCTCCGTGCTGATGCCGGGTCCGGAATCGGTCACGATCATTGCCACCGCATTGGGGGACGTCTCCACCGACAGGTCGACACGACCGTGTTCGGGCGTATAGCGGATGGCGTTGTCCACGAGGTTCTTGAGCAGCGTGATCAGCTCCACCTCCTGAATTGGCACCTGCGCATCGGTGTCGCCAACCGCGCCGATGTCGATGTGACGCGAATCGGCCAGGGGCATCAGGTCTTCCAGCACGCGCCGGAAGGCGTGCCGCACGGAGATGCTCTCCGCTGGCGCTGGCGCGGCGGTTGCCGATTGGGCACGTGCGAGACTCAGCAACTGTTCCAGCAGGGCGCGGCTGCGTTCGATGCCGCGCCGCAGGGTGGCCAGCCGGGTGCGCGCGGCCTCGGGCATCTCGGTGCGTTCGAGCCGTTCGGCCTGCAGCGATAGCGCGGTCATCGGCGAGCGCAGTTCGTGCGCTGCGTCGGCGACGAAGCGGCGCTGCATCTCCATGGCCTGCGCGATACGGGCCAGCAGCCGGTTGATTGCCACTACGAAAGGACGGACTTCGGCGGGAAGCTCGTCTTCCGGCAATGGATACAGTTCGTGCTCGCCGCGCCGGTCGATGTCCGTGGAAAGGGTGGAGATGGGGCGGAACATCTGGTGGACCAGATAGGCCACGATCAGCAGCAGCACCGGCACGAGCACCAGAAACGGCAACACCGTGACCTGCGCGCTGTTGCGCGCGATTTCGTCGCGCATGCCGGTTTCCTGGGCGACGGCAATGCGCTGGCCGGTCGGCAGCGTCCGGATCAGCACGCGGTAGGACTCGTGGTCGACCTCGAAGGTGCCGAGACCATCGGGTGCGCTGGCGGGCAACGCCAGCATCTGCCTGCTGCCGTCACCGCCCGGTGACAGGGTCTGCACGATCACTCGGGCTTCCTCGTCGCTGTGCGGCAGTCTGCCAGCGTCCGCCAGATGGGGCGCGGGCAGATGCTGCGCGTCGAACAGCATCGACACCTGCCGCAGCAGGTCATCCTGCATGATGTTGGCTTCGCGGAACGCCGAGGCGAACGAGAAGATGCCGCCGATGAGTGCCACCGCGAGGATCGCCAGCGATACCCAGAGGGATAGCCGTTGCTGGACCGAATGCTTTGGCCCGGCGTATTTCAGCCTTCCTTCGGCACCTGCCATCCCACCCCCCTGACGTTTCTGATGATGGTGCTGCCGAGCTTCCTGCGCAGGCCATGGATCAGGAACTCGACCGCATTGCTTTCCACTTCATCGCCCCAGCCATAGATGCGCTCTTCAAGCTCGGCACGCGACAGGATCGCGCCCGGGCGTGCCAGCAACGCCTGCAGCAGCGCGAACTCGCGATTCGTGAGTTGTTGGGGCGCGCCGCCCGCCAGGGTGGCCTGCCGGGTCGACAGGTCCAGCGAGACGCGGCCGTTGCCAAGTACCGATGACGCCAGGCCACTTCTCCGGCGCCACACAGCCCGCATTCGCGCGAGCAGCTCATCCATCTCGAATGGCTTGACCAGATAGTCGTCGGCGCCTGCATCGAGCCCGCCGATGCGGTCTTCGAGTGCGTCCCGCGCCGTGAGGATCAGCACCGGCACGGCGCTGCCACGCGCGCGCAGCGACGTCAGCACCGCATGGCCGCTCTTGCGCGGCAGGCCCAGATCCAGCAAGACCACATCATAGTGCTGGCGATCCAGTGCATCCAGCGCGGCCTGTCCATCCTCGACCCAGTCGGCGGCGCAGGAGGCGTCCTTCAGGGCGTCCTGCACCACCTGTCCGATCATGCGGTCATCCTCGACCAGCAGCACCCGCATCGCGTTCTCCATGCCAACGGTGTCCGACATCACGCATCATAGCGCCGCTCAATGGCTTGCGCGGGCCGCCGCCCGCTGGGGCAGCAGCAGGATGCAGATCACCATGAACGAGACCAGCGCGGCCGACGCCGAGAAGCGGCTCAGCGCCAGCCCACCCGATTGCAGCGGCTTGTCAAGAAAGTCGCCGACCACGGCACCGAGCGGACGGGTCAGGATAAAGGCGGCCCAGAACAGCAGGGTGCGCGAGATGCTGGTCCAGTAGTAGGCCGCGGCAATTGCTGCGAGCAGTGCGACGAAGACGAGCATTCCGCCCAGATAGCCCAGGCCGATGGTGTCGGCGGTCCAGTCGCCCAGCGCCGTGCCGAGTGTCTGCGAGAACATGATCGTCACCCAGTAGAACAGCTCGGCCTTCGGCGAGTTGACCGTGTCCACCGACACCGTTCCCATCGAGCGATACCACGTGGCCAGCGACAGCAGGAGCAGCGCCAGCAGCAGTGCGCTGCCTCCGGCATAGCCGATGCCGAGCGAGCGGTCCGCGAAGTCCGCGAGCGTGGTGCCGACAGTGGTCGTGGCGACGATGGTCACCCAGTACAGCGCGGGCCGGAAAGCGCGCGCGCGGATCTGCGCGGACACGGCGGCAAGGAAGACCACCGCGAATATCGCGGTGCTGACGAGGTAGCCGAGATTCAGCGACATCGACAAGGCATCGCCGCCGGTTTCCCCAAGCGTGGTGGCGGCGATCTTGATGAGCCAGAAGCCCAGCGTGATCTCGGGCACCTTGCTGAGTGCGTGATGTGTGGTGGAAGTGTTCATCGCATGTTCGTTGTCTTAAGGCTGGATTAAGCCGCGGCGCGTGCGCGGAGGTTGTACAGCGGCTGCATTAAGTCTTCATTAAGGAGCGACGCCGCGAAAGCGAGAGGCCATTCTTTCGTACAAGACTTAGCGTAGCCATAGTGCGCGGCGCGGCAACAATCCCTTACAAAGCTTCCGGCCAAGAATGTGTCTGATTCGTCAACGTTCGATGGATATCTCCGTTACACGTCATAACCGCGCTAACAGTTCGCAAAGACAAGACGAACCCGGGCGCTCATAGACTTGCACGCAGGAGGTACTGCATATGAAACGAATCATGATTGCCGGCATCGTGGCCGGCGTGGCGGCACTGGCATCGGGCAGCGCGCTGGCTCGCGTGGACGTAGGAATTGGCATCGGCATCCCCGGTGTCGTCGTGGCACCGGCGGCGCCGGTCTATTACCAACCGGCTCCGGTGTATGTCGCGCCGCCGCCTCCGGTCTACGTGGCACCGCGGCCGGTCGTGGTGGCGCCGGGCTACTACGATGGCTGGCGCGGCCGGGAGTGGCGCGAGCACGAATGGCGCGAGCACGAGTACCGCCGTCGTGAATGGCACCGCTGGCACGACGACGACTGATCGGTGCCTACGGTTTGATGAACCCCTCGGTGGCCGCGCGCACCACGGCTTCGACCCGCGTGGCCACGCCCAGTTTTTCCCTCGCGCGGTCGATATGGAAATCGACCGTCCGCTTCGACAGCCCCAGGATCGTCGCGATCTCGCCCGACGTCTTGCCGCGCGCGGACCATGAAAGCGCCTCGATCTCGCGCTCGCTCAGCGTGACGTTCTGCGGGGTGCGTTGTTGCGGTTTGACAGCGCGCGACAGCCGCGCTTCGATAATGCTCTCAAGGATGTCAAAATCCACGGGTTTGGTGACGTAGTCGTCCGCGCCCAGGCGGCGTCCCTTGAGTTCGGCATCGCGCTGGGCCAGCGCAGTAAGGAAAACGAACGGTACTCCGGCAAAGCGCGGGGCCAGCGCGCGCAGTTTGGCGAGCACCTCGAAGCCGTCCATGACAGGCATGCCCACATCGCACACGACAAGATCGGGTGGCATGCGCAGAATGGCGGCAAAGCCCTCCTGGCCGTCATGGGCGACGGTCACGGCAAAGCCTCGCTCGGTCAGTTCTTCCGCGATGAGCGTTGCCGTCTCTGCATCGTCTTCGATGCATAGAATCTGGCGGGGAGTATTGTCTGCAGATGTGACCATGTAGGGGCACTACTGTAGGGGAGCGGGCCGCAACCCGTCAATCGAACGGCATCTTGCAACTTCAGGGTAATGTATGCGCCACTTGTCTAGCGCAGAGGGAAAGGTAGCGGTGGGCAGGCTTTCCGCGGCTCCGCTGGCACAGCTTCATCGATTGCGTGTGCGTCTGCCGCTGGTATTCGTCTTGTTCCTGCTGCTTGTGATCGGGCTGGGCGCGTTCAGCATCAACAGGCTCAGCGCCTTTCACAACGTCGCGGCCGAGATCAGTGGCCGCTGGCTGCTGAGCAACCGCATCGCGGGCGATCTCAATAACAGCATTTCGGACTTTCGCGCCACCGAGGGCGAACTGCTTACCGCGCGCCGCGGCAAGGATCGGGGGCGCGCGGAAGGTTCGCTCGCGGTACTCGACGAAGAGATTGCGGATGCCAAGCGGCGCTATGAAACGATCGAGCATGACCCCATCGAACTGGACCTCTACCAGCAGTTCAGCGAGCAGTGGCGGGCCTATCGCGAATTGGCCAACCGGGTGCTGGTGCTCTCCCAGCGCGATGACAAGACCGATGCCATCGCGCTTTACTATCAGGAGTCCCGACGCGCCTTCAGTGTGGCCAATGCCACGCTGGCCACGCTGACCGAGCGCAACGTCACCGGCGCGAACGAGGCGACCCAGGCGGAGGCCGTAGCCTACCGGCATGCCAGGGACCTGATCGTGAACGCGATCATCGTGGCGGCGTTGCTGATGATTGCCGGCGTGCTTTACTTCGTCACGGCTGTGACCAATCCAATCGCGGTACTGGTCGACCGGATGCACCGGATCTCCGACAACGAAACCGCGATTGACATCCCATCGACCGAGCGTCCCGACGAAGTGGGAGAGATCGCTCGCGCCGTGGTCCGGTTCCGCGACAACACGGTGGCGCTGGCGCAAAGCCGCGCCACGCTGGCCGAGCAGGCCCGCACGCTGGAAATCACGCTGGCCAACGAGCGGCGCATGGCGGAATTGCAGCGCAACTTCGTGTCGATGGTGTCGCACGAATTCCGCACCCCGCTGACCGTGATCGACGGTTACGCGCAGCGCCTGAGCCATATGAAGCCGCCGCTGTCGCTCGAGCCGGTGCTGGATCGCTCGAGCAAGATCCGTGCGGCGGTGCGGCGGATGACCGCGTTGATCGAGGATATGCTCGGGGCTTCGCAGGTGCTCGACCTGGCAACGCCGGGGGCGTTTCAACGCACGGAGTTCTCGCTACGCCTGCTGGTGCACGAGGTCTGCGAGATGCATCGCGAAAGTTCGCCGGATGCGCAGATCGTGGAGCAGTGGCACAACGACGTACCCGAGATTTTCCATGGCGATGCGCGCTTGCTGTTCCAGGCCGTGAGCAATCTGATCGGGAACGCCGTCAAGTATTCGCCGCCGAAGACGCCGGTCAGCGTGGATGTATCAATGGAATCGGGCGCGATCCTGATTTGCGTCGCGGACCAGGGCATCGGCATTCCGGAGAAGGATCTCGGCCACGTGTTCGAGCGATACGTGCGCGGCGCCAACGTGACCGGCACCGCCGGCGCGGGCGTGGGACTCTATATCGTTCGGCTGGCCGCCAAACTGCACGGCGGCACGGTGTCGGTGCGGAGCGCGGAAGGTACGGGCTCGCGCTTCTTGCTCAGGCTGCCAGAAGCGCCAGCGCCAGCGCCGCTCAGCGCGTAGCGACTTCGGCGCGGGCCGGCTTGCCCGCGTCACCCACCTGCGTGCCTTCGGCCTGGCGATTCCACCAGCCGCCACCCAGTGACTGGTAGAGCGCCACGGTATCCGTGAAACGCGCGGCCTGCGCCTGTGCCGTAGCCTGCGTGGCCGTGCGCATCGTCTGTTCGGCGTTGAGGACTGCCAGCACATTGACGTAGCCGCTCGACAGTTGCTTCTCCGTGATCTCCAGCGTCGTGCGCGCGGCCTGCTCAGAGGTGATGGCCGCACGCAGCGTTTCCGCATCGGCGTCGATCGCGTGCAGCGTATCGGCTACGTTCTGGAACGCGTTGATGACGGTGCTGCGGTACTGGGCCTCGGCCTGCACGAGCGCGGCATCGGCGCCGTGCTTGAGCGCCAGCATCGTGCCGCCCGCGAAGAACGTTTGCGCGACGTTGCCCGCCAGGCTCCAGAAGACGTTGCCGGCGCTGAACATCTGGTTGAACACGGTGGCCGTGCCGCCGTACGAGCCAGTGATGGTGAGCTGCGGCAGCATGTTGGCGATAGCCACGCCGACTTCGGCCGTGGCCGAATGCAGTTGGGCTTCGGCCGCGCGCACATCCGGGCGCTGTCGCACCAGTTCAGACGGCAACGACACCGGCAGTTCCGCCGGCAACTTGAAATCGTCGAACGTGAACTCGGCGTCGAGCGGATCGGCCGGCAGCTTGCCGGCCAGGGCAGCCAGCAGGTCGCGCTGCAGGGCCAGTTGCTTGCGCAGTCCTGGCAATGCCTGCTCGGCCTGCGCAAGCTGGGCCCGGGCTGCGGCCACTTCGAGACCGCTGACGAACCCGAGCGTGAATTGCTTCTGCAGCAGGTTGTACAGCTTGGTCTCGATGGCGACGATACGTTGCTGCGCGTCGATCTGAGCGCGCAACGAGGCTTCCTCGATAGCGGCCAGGCTGATGTTCGATGCCAGTGTCAGGTAGGTAGCCTCCACCTCGAAGCGCTGCGCATCCTCGAGCGCCTGCAGCGACTCCACCCGCCGGCGGTTCAGGCCGAAGACATCGGGCGCATAGCTGATCGACAGTTCCGCCGTGTGCAGGTTGTAGAGCGGATCGCCAGACGTCAGCGTCGGCGAGATCGTTCCTACCGCATTGCGCTGCCGCGATGGCGAATAGGAACCCGAGACGGTCGGGAAGAAGAAGCCCTGCTGCGCGCGCACTTGCGCCTGAGCCTGCCGCAACGCGGCTTGCGCGGCCGTCACTGTCGGATTGGCCTTCATCGCTGCCGCGATAAAGCGGTCGAGCTTCTCCGAGTGCAACATGCTCCACCACTGTTCGGGGATCTGCATGCCTTCGACAAAGCGCTGGGCTTCGCCGCCTTGCACCGGTGCGGATGCTGTCTCGGTGGGCAGCGGCTTGGGCGTGTACGCGGTGGCGTCGGGCGCCTTCGGCGTCTGGAAATTGGGGCCGACGGCGCAGGCCGTCAGAACGCCGCAAACGGCCAGGGCGCAAGCCGTGCCGGCGAATGGGATTCTGGAGCGAATGGAAGGGCTGCGGTGATCTGGCAGCATGGGCCGTGACCTCAAAGCGATGGCTGGTGCTGTTGGTAGAGCTATTAGTAGCGCTGGGCGGATTCTATGAGCGATGCGCCGGGGAGGCCACTGTCATTAATCACAGTAGACCGTGACGCGGCGAACTCTCATCATTTGCCCAAGTTTTCAGAATCCAGAGGGTTAGTCCATGCGTTTCGATGCCAAGTCCGCCATCCTGGGCGGGGGCGCCACCGCTGTGGTCCTGGTGGGGTTGATGTTCGCATTCAACGCGTGGACGCAGCCCAGCCCGCTCTACGGCCCGGAAAAAGGCTTCGGTCAGGGAGGTCCGTCGGAGCCTAAGGTGGCGCCGCGCGGCTCGTCCGTCACGTTGACCCAGACCCAGATGGGTACGGTCAAGGTCGTGTCGGTGCAAGACTATGAGTTCGCCAACCAGCGCGAAGCCGTCGGCAATATCGACTTCAATCAGGACCGCTCGGTCCAGGTGTTCACGGCCTACCAGGGCAAGGTTCGCAACGTGTTCGTGAAGGTTGGCGAAGACGTGGCCAAGGGAGCGCCGTTGTTCGATATCGAGAGCCCGGATCTGGTCCAGGCCGAATCGACGCTGATCTCCGCGGCCGGCGCGCGCAAGCTCAATGCCAAGGCGCTGGAGCGCGCGCATCAGCTCTTTGAGATTCAGGGTATCGCGCAGAAGGATCTCGACCAGGCCATCTCCGATCAGCAGGCCGCGGAAGCCGCCTACAAGGCAGCGCGCGACGCCGTGGCCATCTTCGGCAAGAGCGCGTCCGAAATGGATCGCATCATCGAACAACGTCGCACCGACCCGGTCCTGACCGTGGTCAGCCCGATCGCGGGCCGCGTGACGGCGCGCAATGCGCAACCGGGCCTGCTGGTCCAGCCCGGCAACAGCCCGGCACCGATCACGGTTTCCGATATCTCCACGGTCTGGATGCAGGCATTCGTGACCGAAGCAGACAGCCCGCTGCTGAAGGTGGGGCAGGCGGTCAAGGTCCATGCGATGGCCTTTCCGGGACGGGAGTTCGCCGGAACCATCACGACAACGGGCGCGTCCATCGACGCCGCCACGCACCGCCTGATGGTCCGTTCCGAGGTCAAGGACCCGAAGCACGAACTGCGGCCGGGGATGATCACGTCCTTCTCGATCCGCACCGGTGAGCCAGATCGTTCCGCGGCGGTCGCCGCCGATGGTCTGGTGCGCGAAGGCGACGGCACGATGACCGTATGGACGACCAAGGATCAGCGCCGCTTTGAGCGCCGCGTGGTCACGGTCGGACAGACCCAGGACGGTCTGGTGCAGATTCTCAGCGGCCTCGCGCCGGGCGAGCTTGTGGCGAGCGAAGGGGCATTGTTCCTGAGCAACGCCGCGGCACTGGCCGCCCAGTAAGCGTATCCACCGCTTCCCAGTCATTCCGAAGAATTCGAAGACGAGGCCTCCGTGCTCAGGAACGTACTCCGGTTGTCGCTGACGCGACGGCCGCTCATTCTGCTTTTCCTCCTGGTATTTGCCGGGGCCGGCTTGTTCGCCTACTCGAAGCTGAACATCGAAGCCTATCCGAACCCCGCGCCGGTGATTCTCGAGATCACCGCGCAGGCCCCGGGCCTGTCCGCCGAGGAGATGGAGCGCTACTACACGGTGCCCATGGAAGTGGGGCTGGCCGCCACGCCGGGCGTGGAGAGCATCCGCTCGACCTCGTTCTACGGCCTGTCGTTCGTGCGGGTGACGTTCAAGTACGGCGTCGACTACTACTTCGCCTATACGCAAGCCGCGCTCAACCTGCAGCAGAACGTCAACCTGCCGAACAACGTGCAGCCGCAGATCCAGGCGTCGAGCCTGGTCGGTGAAATCTATCGCTACCAGCTCAGGGGGCCGGCGCACTTCGGGCTGACGAACCTGCGCACGCTGCAGGACTGGGTGCTTGAACGTCGCCTCAAGACGGTGCCCGGTGTGGCCCAGGTGGTGAGCTGGGGTGGCACGACCAAGGAGTACGACGTCGAGGCCGACCTGCACAAGCTCGACGCGTACAACATCACGCTGCAGCAGATGATCTCCGCGCTGGGTAATGCCAACATCAACGTTGGCGGCCGGACTATCAACCTTGGACAGCAGTCGGTCAACATACGTGGTGTAGGCCTGATCGAGGACACCAAGGACATCGAACAGGTGGTGCTGACACAGCACAATGGCGTGCCCGTGCAGGTCAAGGACGTCGCCAAGGTCAAGATCGGCTTCACGCCACGCCTGGGACGCTCCGGGCGCGACAACCAGGACGACGTGGTCACCGCCATCGTCGTGATGAACCGGACGCTGCAGACCAACGAGGTGGTGGCGCGCGTCAAGGCCGAGATCGACAAGATCAACAGCGACGGCACGCTGCCTGCCGGCGTGAAGATGGAGCCCTACTACGACCGCTCGACGCTGGTCTCGGTCACCACGCACACGGTGCTGCACAGCCTGCTGTTCGGCTGTCTGCTGGTGTTCTTCATCCAGTGGGTATTCCTGGGCGATCTGCGCAGCGCGGTGATCGTCAGCGTCAACATACCGTTCGCGCTCTTCTTCAGCATCATGATCCTGGTGATGCTGGGAGAATCCGCCAACCTCTTGTCGGTGGGGGCGGTCGACTTCGGGATCATCGTGGACTCCTCGGTGATTCTGGTGGAGAACATATTCCGGAACTTCCAGATGCCGCTGGCGGATCAGCAGCGGCTGCTGATGAGTCGGGACGCGCGGGCGATCGGCAGGGGTGCAGGTATCACGGACCGCATCCGCATGATCTTCGTGAGCGCGCTGCAGGTGGACAAGGCGGTGTTCTTCTCGGCGGCCATCACGGTGGCGGCGTTCGTCCCGCTGTTCACGATGCAGGGTGTGGAAGGGCAGATCTTCGGGCCGATGGCGCGTACCTATGGCTATGCACTGCTGGGCGCGCTGATCGCCACGTTCACGGTGACGCCGGTGCTGTGCACCTATCTGCTGCCCAAGCACATCGAGGAGAAGGAAACCATCCTGGTGCGCTGGCTGCATCGTATCTATGAGCCTGCGCTCAAATGGTCGCTCGGCAACAAGAAGCTGTCGGTGGCGATTGGCGCCGGCGTGCTGGCGGTGACGGGGGCGTTGATGCCGCTGCTGGGCACCGAGTTCCTGCCGGCGCTGGAAGAGGGCAACCTCTGGATCCGCGCCACCATGCCACCAACCGTTTCGCTGGAGGCCGGCGTGCCGTCAGTGGCGCGAATGCGCAAGATCCTGCTGTCGCATCCTGAAGTGGCGACGGTGGTGTCCCAGCATGGCCGTCCGGACGATGGCAGCGATGCGGCGGGCTTCTTCAACGCGGAGTTCTTCGTGCCGCTCAAGCCGATGGATCAATGGCCGGCGGGCATGACCAAGGACAAGCTGGTCGCGGAGGTGCAGAAGGAATTTGCCAACGAGTTCACAGGGATCTCGCTGAATTTCTCGCAGTACATCCAGGACAACGTCCAGGAAGGCCTTTCCGGCGTGAAGGGCGCGAACTCGGTGAAGATCGTCGGCCGCGACCTGCCCACGCTGGAGAAGCTGGCCGATCAGGTGCTGCACGAGATGAAGGAGATCCGGGGCGTGTCGGACCTTGGCGTGTTCCGCGTGCTGGGTCAGCCCAACCTGAACATCAAGATCAACCGCGAGGCGGCGGCGCGTTACGGGCTCAACACCGGCGATGTCAACTCGGTGGTGGAGGCCGCGCTCGGTGGCACGCAGGCGACGACCGTGCTCGAAGGCGACCGGCAGTTCTCGCTGACGGTGCGTATGGCGCCCGAGTATCGCGGCAGTATCGACGCGATCCGCAACATCAAGGTGGCGTACCAGACAGCGGATGGCGCGAATGCCTATATTCCGTTGAGCGCGCTGGCGGACATATCGCTGGATACCGGGGCGTCGTACATCTATCACGAGCGCAACCAGCGATACATCCCGATCAAGTTCAGCGTGCGTGACCGCGACCTGGGTAGCACGGTGGCGGAAGCGCAGGCGCGTATCGCCAGCAAGATCAAGCTGCCCGAGGGCTACCGCATCCAGTGGGCGGGCGAGTTCGAGCAACTGGAACTGGCAAAGAAGCGACTGGCGCTGATCGTGCCGATCAGCATCGTGATGATCATGGTGCTGCTGTACGGTCTGTTCAATTCGCTGCGGGACAGCGTCATGACGCTCGCGGGCATTCCGTTCGCCATCGCCGGGGGTGTGATCGCGCTGTTCGTGACCGGTCTGGATTTCAGTATCTCGGCGGCCATCGGCTTTGTCTCGCTGTTCGGGGTATCGGTCATGGACGGCATCCTGATGATCACCTACTACAACCAGTTGCGTGAACAGGGGCTGAAGTCCGAGGCGGCGATGTCGCAGGCGGCCCAGCAGCGGATGCGTCCGATGCTGATGACGGCGCTTTCGGCCTGTATCGGCTTGCTGCCGGCGGCCATCTCCACCGGAATCGGCAGCCAGGTGCAGCGTCCGCTGGCCACCGTGGTGGTGGGCGGCATGTTGATCGGACCGATCATGCTGCTGGTGATCGTGCCGGCGCTACGCATGGTGTTCATCGGCAAGAAGGAGACCTGACCGTAGACGTCAGACCGGCTTCGTGTCGGTAGCTGGTGACACGCAACGGCCACGTCGATGCGTCCCGGGGCAGAACGCCCGGGGCGGATCGCGTGGCCGCTTGCATTTCAGGGCAAAGCGCCGATAATCCCACTTCCCGGAACGAATGCCCCCAGGATCGCCATGACGCGTGACAGGATCGAAGAGGGTGATGAAAGTGAAGAGAGCGCGGTGCTGGTCGTCGATGACGATCAGGATGTGCGCGTGGCGCTATCCAGCCTGTTCCGCTCGGCGGGACTCGTGGCGGAGTCGTTCGCCTCGGCGGAGGAATTGCTCGCACACGGCATTCCGGATCGGCCCACCTGCATCGTGCTCGACGTGCATCTGCATGGCGCGAGCGGCCTCGACCTGCAGGCCACGCTCAACCGGGCGGGTCGCCATGCGTCGATCGTATTCATCTCCGGCCGTGGTGACGTCCCGATGACGGTGGCGGCCATGAAGGCCGGTGCCGTCAACTTCATCGCCAAGCCATTCCGCGACCAGGACCTGCTCGACGCCGTCGACGAGGCCTTGCAGCGCGACCGGGCGCAGCGCGACGCCGAGGCGCAGAGCCGGCAGCTTCGCGATCTTTTCGACCGCCTGACCGGCCGGGAGCAGGAAGTCATGCAACTGGCGGCGCGTGGCCTGATGAACAAGCAGATCGCCGACGACCTCGGCATCAGCGAAGCCACGGTCAAGATCTATCGCGGTCACGCCATGCGCAAGATGCAGGCCCGCACGTTCGCCGAACTGGTCATCATGGCCCAGTCTCTCGGGCTGGTGCAGGACGATGCCGGATAGCCCGCGCGTCAGATCTCCGACCCACTCTGGCCGCTGGCCAGCGCACGCGCCAGGCACCGGAGCAATTCTCTCTCCTGAAACGGCTTGCCGAGGAACCCGGTGGCGCCCACGTCAAGGGCGCGCTGTTCGTCACCGTCCTGGGCATAGGCGGTCATGAGGATGACCGGCACATCGAGCCCGAGCGCGCGCAGCGCCGTGCAGAGCGCGAAGCCGTCGATGCCCGGCATTCGCACGTCGCTGACCACGCACCGGATATGCCCGATCGACGCGGACTGCAGCAGTGCCTGCCCGCTGGCGTAGAGTTCCACGGCCAGGTCGAACGAACGCACCAGTTGCCCCATGGCGTCCCTGACGGAGGCGTCATCGTCAACGATCGCGATTACGGGAAGGGCAGTCACACGGTGCTCCGGACATCGGCCCCAATGGCGGCCTCATTGCTCCGGCTTGCTCTCCTTGGTGTCGGCCGCGGCCAGTGTCGGGCCAGGCGTGCCCGTGATCTTCGGCATGCATTCCTGGTGGAACCACGCCACGGTGACGGGCTCTCCCGCGATCATGCGCTTGATTGGCGGTACGACCTGCTCGCCGATAAGCATGCCGAGCAGGCCGATCAGGGCCACCGCTGGCGGGGCGGGAGAGCGGACCTGCATCAGTGCGTAAATGATGCCGACCAGGATGCCGGCGCCCAATGAGATCAGATAGAGCTTCATGCGAGCCTCGCGATATGTCGCAATACGAAACGGGTCAAAAGAAACAGGTCATAGGAAACAGGGGGGACGGCAGGCGCGTCATCGCTTGTTAGGTGGCAGTCCCACGCCCAGCAGATGCCGCACACGCGGTGGCGTCGTGCCACCATGGAACGCGGTCACTTCTCGCTGCAGGTCGGCATCGGCGTTCGGCACGCGGCGGTGTTGCCGCAGGTGCTCGGCCCATGACTCGACCAGAAACCACTCGGTCATCAATTCGGGATTGGTGGGGTCTTCCATCACACCCCAACTGAATGCGCCATCGCGCAGCCGCTCTTCGGAGAGCCGGTGCACGGCGTGCAGGAAGTCGTCCCGGTTGGCCGGGGCAATCAGGTACTCGATCAGGATCATCACCGGGCCGCGATCGTGCGCGATCTCGTCGGCCATTTCGGGCTCGGGCCAGTGGCCGGCCGGGCCAAGGTCGTCTTCGCCGTGCGGCAGACGCAGCCGGTGCAGCGCCAGCGCGGCGACTATCAGGCCCGAGCCGGCGATCAGCAGCGCGGGGGGCGTGCCGAGCGCCTGCGCCACGAAGCCCCAGAGCAAGCTGCCACCGGCCAGCGCGCCGTTGAATACCATCTGGTAGACCGCCAGCGCGCGGCCACGCACCCAGTTGGGCAGGATGGCCTGCGCCACGCCGCCGAACGTGGTCAGCGCCATGATCCATGCCGCGCCCAGCAGCAGCAACAGCACCAGCGCCAGCCAGACGGGTGGCGCGACGGAGAGCGCGGCCATCACGACGGCCGTGACGATGGCGGACAGCAGCACCATCCCGTCGGCGTCGAGCCGCTTCTGCAGGCGCGGCATGAGCAGCGCGCCAAGAATTGCGCCCACCCCGACCGCCCCGAGCATCACGCCATAGAGCCCCGCGCTGCCATGGAGCAGCTTGCGCGCCACCAGCGGCAACAGTGCCCACACACTGCTGCCGAACGCGAAATGCACGGCGGTACGGGCCAGCACGACATGGAGCTTGCTGTGCGCCCGCGTGAAACGCAGCCCGGCGCGGGCCGCGCTGAAGAAGTGCTCGCGTAGCGGATCGACCGGTCGCTGGGGTCGATGCCACCAGATCAACGCGGCGATCACGAACACGTAGCTGAGCAGGTCCGCGCCGTAAGTCGCGGCCGCGCCGAACGCAGCCAGCAGCAGGCCGCCGGTGGCCGGCCCGATGGCGCGCGCGATGTTCACGCCAAGCGAGTTGAGCGCCACGGCCTGCCGCAGCGTGTTGGCTGGAACCAGTTCCGGCACGATCGACTGCCAGGTCGGCCCCATCATCGCCGATCCGATGCCGCCGGCGAACGCCAGCGCGATCAGGAGTTCGATCGTCAGCGATTGCCGCCATGCCAGCAGCATCAGCGCGCCACTGACCAGGGCCAGGCAGAGCTGGATCACGATCAGGAAGCGGCGGCGGTCAAGGATGTCGGACAGCACGCCGGCGGGAATCGCAAGCAGGAACACTGGTAGCGTCGATGCGGCCTGGATGGTGGCCACCGCAGCCGGCGAGGTCGACAGGTCGGTGGCCAGCCATGCGCTGGCCACGTCGCGCATGAAGCTGCCGACATTGCCGAGGATCGTCGCCACCCACAGGACCGCGAAGGTCGCTTGCGCAAGCGGTGCGAAGGTGCCTGTGGATGCGGGAGCGCTTGCCGTCGAGGCGGATTGCGTCATGTGAACTATCTATCGTCTCTACGCTCGCAGGTCATGCCAGGCCACCAACACGAAGCCGCCGACCAGACCCAGGTGCTCGAAGAACGCATTGGCCATGCCAAAACGGGCATCGGGCGGGGCGTTCCAGAAGCTATTGGCCAGGAATGTCGCCGCCAGCGTGAAGGCGGCCAGCGCCAGCGCGCCGAGCCAACGGCCGCGTCCGCTCAGGATCATGGCCGATGCGCCCAGTTCCAGCGCGATGGTTCCAGCCGCCAGCGGGCCGGCCGGCGACAGGCCGAAGTGCTGCATCTCGGCCATCGCGCTGGGAAAGTCGAACAGCTTGACCAGTCCGCCCTGCAGGTAGGCCGCGCACAGCAGCAACAACGCGACCCAGTGCAGCCAGCGCGGCAGCCGGTGAGGGCTATCGCCGGCGGATGACAGCGAAGGCATCGAGGAAGGCATGACCGGTCTCCGTTCAGATTGGCACGTGGCTCAGAATGCCCAGCACGAACAGCCGAGCGCGCCCCAGAATCCGCTCTCGTCGGACGTCGGCATGTTCGATGTCCACGCCTTTGCGTGCGCATGGCCGTGCACGCCGCACGACGACGCGCAGCCGCACGCGGTGTTCATCGCCAGCGTCTTCGCCTTGGCGGTTGGTCGCGGCTGGTACTGGCTGCCGTAGCGGGCTGGCGACCAGTCGGGCATCGCGGGCGGAATCTCCGGCGAATGCTTGCCGAACTCGCTGTCGCCGTAGACCACCTTGCCGCCGAGCACGGTCATCACGGACGTGATGTCCTGGATATCGTCGCCGGGCACGGAGAAATAGTCGGCAGAGAGCACCGCGAGGTCGGCGAGCTGGCCGGCCTTGATCTGCCCTTTCTTGCCTTCCTCGGACGAGAACCAGGTATTGGCCTCGGTCCACAGGCGCAATGCGGTTTCGCGATCGAGCAGATTGGCTTGGGGATACATCGACATGCCGCCCACGGTCTTGCCCGTGGTCAGCCAGTACAGCGACACCCACGGGTTGTAGGACGCCACGCGCGTCGCATCGGTGCCTGCGCCCACCTTGACACCCTTGTCGAGCATCTTGCGGATCGGCGGCGTGGCCTCGGCGGCTTTCGCGCCATAACGTTCGACGAAGTACTCGCCCTGGTAGGCCATGCGGTGCTGCACGGCGATGCCGCCTCCGAGCGCGGCGATGCGGTCGATATTGCGATCGGAGATCGTCTCGGCGTGATCGAAGAACCAGTTCAGGCCGGTGAACGGAATGTCGCGCGCCACCTTCTCGTAGACATCGAGCGCGCGCGTGATCGTCTCGTCGTAGGTGGCGTGCAGGCGCCACGGCCAGCGCTTCTCGGCCAGCAGACGGATCACCGGTTCCAGATCGGCCTCCATCGACGGTGGCATGTCGGGCCGCTCGACACGAAAGTCCTCGAAGTCGGCGGCGGTGTAGACGAGCATCTCGCCAGCGCCGTTGTGCCGATACAGGTCATCGCCCTGGCCCGGCTTGACGGTGGACGTCCACGTGGTGAAGTCGTTCAGCTCGGCCTTCGGCTTCTGCGTGAACAGGTTGTAGGCCAGGCGCACCGTCAGGTTGCCTTCCTTGTGCAGATCCTCGATGACGCTGTAGTCCTCGGGGTAATTCTGGAAGCCGCCGCCGGCATCGATCACGCCAGTCACACCCAGCCGGTTCACCTCGCGCATGAAATGGCGCGTCGAGTTTTTCTGGTACTCGAGCGGCAGCTTTGGCCCCTTGGCCAGCGTGGCGTAGAGGATGGTGGCGTTGGGTTTGGCCAGCAGCAGGCCCGTGGGGTTGCCGCTGGCATCGCGCACGATCTCGCCGCCCGGCGGATTGGGGGTGTCCTTCGTATAGCCGACCGTGCGCAGCGCCGCGCCGTTCAGGATCGCGCGGTCGTACAGGTGCAGGATAAATACAGGGGTGTCCGGCGCCACGGCGTTCAGTTCGTCGATGGTCGGCAGCCGTTTCTCGGCGAACTGGTGCTCGGTGAAGCCGCCTACCACGCGCACCCATTGCGGCGCGGGGGTGCGGTCCACCTGGTCCTTGAGCATCCGCATCGCATCGGCCAGGGAGCGCACGCCATCCCAGCGCAGTTCCATGTTGTAGTTCAGGCCGCCACGAATGATGTGCATGTGGCTGTCGATCAGCCCGGGGATGGCTCGCCGGCCGTTCAGGTCGATCACCGTCGTCTGCGCGCCCGCGAGTTTCATGATGTCGTCGCGCGTCCCCACGCTGGTGAAGCGCCCGTCCTGGATGGCTACCGCGTCAGCTTGCGGGTTGGACTTGTCGAGCGTGGTGAACTTGCCGTTGACGAGGATGAGGTCGGGGGTCGATGACATGGTGAATAGCTCCAAAGAGGCCGCCGCACGATGGCGGCGGTCGGGGCGATGAGTTGCCCGCGGGTAGCGGGTTGGGTGGCGTTGGCCTAAGTATTCAGGAAGGCCAGCAGATCCGCATTGACCGCGTCGGCATTGACCACGCACATGCCGTGCGACGCGCCAGGGTACACCTTGAGCGTGGCGTTCTTCACCAGCTTGGCGGAGAGGCGGCCCGCGTTGTCGATCGGCACGATCTGGTCGTCGTCACCGTGCAGGACCAGCGTGGGCACGTCGATCTTCTTCAGGTCCTCGGTGTAGTCCACTTCCGAGAACTCGCGGATGCAGGCGTACTGGCCGACGATGCCGCCTGCCATGCCCTGCGCCCAGAACGTGTCGATGGTGCCTTGCGAGACCTTGGCGCCGGGACGGTTGAAGCCGAAGAACGGCACGGCCAGGTCCTTGTAGAACTGCGAACGATTCTCGGCCACGCCCTTGCGGATACCGTCGAACACGTCGATCGGCAACCCGTTGGGGTTGGACGCGGTCTTGGCCATGATCGGCGGCACCGCGCCGATCAGCACGGCCTTGGCCACGCGCTGCGTGCCGTGCCGGCCAATGTAGTGCGCCACTTCGCCGCCGCCAGTGGAGTGGCCGACCAGCGTGGCGCCCTTGATGTCCAGCGCCACGAGCAGCGCAGCCAGATCGTCGGCATACGTGTCCATGTCGTTGCCCTGCGCGGGCTGGTCCGAGCGGCCGTGACCACGGCGGTCATGCGCGATCACACGAAAGCCCTGCTGCACCAGGAACAGCATCTGGGCATCCCATGCGTCGGCATTGAGCGGCCAGCCGTGCGAGAACACGACCGGCTGGCCGGAGCCCCAGTCCTTGTAGAAGATCTGTGTGCCGTCTTCAGCGGTGATGTAGCTCATGGTCTGTTCCTGGAGAGAAGGGTAGGTGAATGCCTGAAAGCCTGGATGTCCCTCTGCGGCGCGGATCAGCGGGCCGGGACCGGCGCCAGGGACTCGTGCGTCGTGGCGGTGCGCTGCGCCGCCTTGTGGACCATCGTGTAGGCGTAGTCAACGCCCATCCCGTACGCGCCCGAGTGTTCCTTGACCAGCTTCATCACGGCGTCATACGTGTCGCGGTGGGCCCAGTCGCGCTGCCATTCGAGCAACACCTGCTGCCAGGTCACGGGCACCGCGCCGGCCTGCACCATGCGTTGCATCGCGTAGTCATGCGCTTCCTTGCTGGTGCCGCCCGACGCATCGCCCACCATGTAGATCTCGTAGTTGCCTTCGAGCATCGCGCACAACGCAAACGTGGTGTTGCACACCTCGGTCCAGAGGCCGGCCACCACGACCTTGTTGCGGCCGTTGGCCTTTAGCGCGTCACGTACCTTCTGGTCGTCCCACGAGTTCATCGAGGTGCGCTCGAGCGTCTTCGCGTTGGGGAAAACGTCCAGCACTTCCGGATAGGTGAAGCCCGAGAACGACTCGCTCTCTACCGTGGTGATGGTGGTCGGGATGTTGAAGATCTTTGCCGCCTTGGCCAGACCCACCACGTTGTTCTTCATCGCCTGGCGATCCATCGACTGCACGCCGAAGGCCATCTGCGGTTGATGGTCGATGATGATGAGCTGGCTGTTCTGCGGGGTCAGGACTTCGAGCTTGGGGTTGGACATGAGGTCGCTCCTTGGGTAGCGGGGTTGGCGAAGGGGCGCGGGCGGAGGATGTGCTGGCCGCGTGCCGTCGCATCGGCCGTTCCGCCCATCAGCTCCACCCGCCCCATCCGCAAGAGGCAGTGCGCAGCGTAGGTGCCGCGGGGAGCCTACGCCATACACCTTTCGTATAGGTGGGCGGCATCGGTTGGCGAGGCAGCGGCGGGCTGGCAACTACGACATTGGTATGGGTGGCACGGATCCGGGCGCTATGCTGAAATGCACCGCATTGGCGCGCCGGCGCATGGACCGTGAATCATGAACTTTCTGTGACCTTGCCGTGACTGCTACCTGCCTGGAACCCGCCGCAAGTGCCGAGCAAGAGCCTGGCACGGTACTCGTGCTGGACGACGACATCATGGTGCTCGACGCGCTCGGCGGCCTCTTTCGCTCGCTGGACATGGATGTGGCGCTGTTCGCATCGGAAGGCGAGCTGATGGCCTATCCGCTTCCCGATACGCCTTGCTGCCTGCTGCTCGACGTCAGGCTGGGCGGCGCCAGCGGGCTCGACCTGCAGTCGCGGCTCGGCCAGTCCGGCATGGGGATGCCGATCATCTTCATGACGGGGTATGGCGATGTGGCGATGACGGCGGCAGCGATGAAGGCGGGTGCGGTGGATTTCCTGACCAAGCCGATTCTGGAGACGTCGCTGATTGCAGCCGTGTCCGCCGCCCTCGATAGGGACCGGTCGCGCCGGCGTGGGATGCGCAGGACCGACGCGATTCGTCGCGGCTTCGCCACGCTGACACCGCGCGAGGCGGAAGTCATGGGCATGGCGGTGTCCGGCCTGCTGAACAAGCAGATCGCGGGCGAGATCGGCATCAGCGAAGTGACGGTCAAGATTCATCGGGGCCAGGCCATGCGCAAGATGAACGCACGCTCCTTTGCGGATCTGGTGCTGATGGGTCAGGAACTCGGCCTTTACAGGGATGCCGCGCGGCGGGCACGCCAGTTCGCCGCCGCATAGCACGCGCAATACACGTATTGCAGGGCACGGCTAGAATGCGTGACGACGCACTCGCGCCCCACGAGCCAGCCCATCGCCACCAGCATGACCTCCCTCCCCCGCATCGAACATGCTCCCGTGCCGGCCTTCGACGCCGTCTGGCTTGCGCGGGTCGAATCGACCGTGCTGCTGACGGGAGATCACGTCCAGTCCTGCCGACTGTTTGACCCGATCTCGCGGACCCACTGGTTTGCCCAAAGCGCGCCGCTGACGGCCACGGCCGTATGCGAGCGCCTGCGGAACGCGGCGCGGCTTGCCACGCGCATGGAGCCATCGTGGGCGGCGATTCCAGCGGCCACGATCTGGACGCCTGACCGGCTTGTGCTGATCAGCGATGCCGAGGCCTCCACCCAATTCGGCATGGTGAACGCCAGCGCGCGTGAAGACGTCCCGATCGCGGCCCGCCTGGAACTGGCAATCGGCGCGGTCAGGGCCGTGGCGGCCATGCATGGGCGCGGCCTGCTGCAAGGTGTGATTCGGCCGGAGAGCTTCCTGCTCGACGACGCTGGGCGCATGCGGCTCACGGGGTTCGGATATGCCGTGGCTGTTGAGGAACCCTGCGCCGCGCTGCGGCATCCGGCCGATTCCGTCTTGCCATATCTGGCACCGGAACTGATGCGGCAGGATGGGGCGCGTCCGAGTGTCGGCGCCGATCTCTACGCGCTCGGCGTCACGCTATACAAGCTACTGACCGGCGAACTGCCGTTCGTTGCGGACTCGCCGTCCGGATGGCAGCACGCGCATATGGCCATCGAGCCGCCCCCGCCGCAATCGCGTCGGCCCGATTTGCCGGCCGTGCTGGGCCAGATCGTCATCAAGCTGATGGCCAAGGATGCCGGCAGTCGCTATACCTCGGCGGCGGCGCTGCTGGCGGACCTGCTGCGCGTCCGTGCCGAGTGGCTGCAGCGCGGGCGTATCGAACCGTTCTGCCTCGATATGCCGGGCACGCTGCCGTTGCCGGGGTCGGGCTTTCAGGGGCGGCTGTCCGGCCGCGCCAGGGAGATGGAGGTGCTGCATGGCGCGTTGGCACGCGTCCGTGCGACCGGGGTATCGGAGCTGGTATTGCTCGCGGGAGCGGCCGGTGTGGGAAAGTCGGCATTGGCCGAATGGCTGTGCGGGCACGCGGACCAGACCGGGGCCCGCTTCGCAGCGGGCAAGAGCGATCAGTTGCAGCGCGATATTCCCTATGCGCCGGTGGTGCAGGCCATCACATCGCTGACCATGACGTTGCTCGGCCAGGACGATGCGTCGCTGCAGCAGGTGCGCCTGCGCTGGCTCGATCGGCTGACCGGGCAGGGGCGCGCGGTCGCCGAACTGGCGCCCGTCGTCGAATACGTGCTGGGCGCTACCGTGCCGCTTTCGGAAGTGCCGGCCCGGCAGGCTCAGGCGCGGATCGAAAGCGCGGTACTGCGCACGTTTGCTGCGTTCGCCGCGCCCAGCGAGCCGCTGGTGCTGTTCCTCGATGACCTGCAATGGGCCGACGCCTCAACGCTTGGCCTGCTCGAGGCATTCGCGGCGCATCGCCCTCCCAATATCCTGCTGATCGCAGCCTATCGCGAGCCCGGCCACGAGATGGCGCAGCGCCTGGCGTGGTTGCAGCAGGGCAGTCGTAGCGGTGGATTGCCAGTGTCGAGCATCGCGGTCCAGTCGCTGCCCGGACGGGCCGTGGCCGATCTGGTGGCCACCGCGCTCGATGCGCCGGTGGCTCAGGTGGCGCCACTGGCCCGCGCGATCCACGCCAGAACCGGTGGCAATCCACTCTTCTGCGTGCAACTGCTGCGGGCGCTGATCGACGACGGCGTGCTTGCGCGTGGCGAAGCCGGCTGGGCCTGGGACGATGCCGCGCTGGCGCACCGGCGCTACTCGGACAATGTGATCGAACTGATGCTCCGGCGCTTCGCGCGGCTGCCGAAGTCGGGCACGGCGCTGCTACAGCATCTGGCATGCGTGGGCATTCGCGGTGAGGCGGCGTTGCAGGCCCGCGTGGCAGGTGTCGAGCCTGATGAACTGGCGCACGGGCTGCGTCCGTTCATCGATGCCGGGATGATCGTCGAGGTGCCGGAGGGCTTTGCGTTCCAGCATGACCGGGTGCTGGAAGCCGCCTATTCGTTGGTGGAACCGGAAGCGCGCCCGGCCGCGCACGCACGCGTGGCACGCGTCATGATCGAGCACTGGGGCGAGCAGGCGGCGGACCACGCGTTCGAGATCGGGAGCCAGATCGAGCGGACTGCGGGGCAGGCGCTATCCAAGCCGGAGCGGGTGATGTTCGTGCGGGCGCTCAATGACTCGGCGAGACGGGCCAAGCGTGCGGCCGTGCTGACACGCGCGGCCAGCCATGTGGATCTGGCGTTCACGTTGATGGATGCAACCTGGTGGGACACCCACTACCCGCTGGCGCGCGACGCGCATCTGTTGCGCTGCGAGTGCCTGCTGGCGCAGGCCGATCTCGACCGCGCCGCGCGGGAGATCAACATCTTGCTGCAACGCGAGATGCCGGCGGTCGACAAGGCCGCCGTGTATCGCCTGCTGGCCACGCTACAGACCGTGCGGTCGGACTACGAAGGGGCGATCAATGCCGCGCTTTCCGGGCTGGCGCTGGTGGACGTGCATCTCGAACGACACCCGTCGCCTGCGCGAATGCGGGAGGCCTACGAATCGGTCATGGCGTTGCTTGGCGAAAGGTCCATCGATAGTCTTGGCGAACTGCCAGTCACGGCCGACGCGCGGATGCACACGGTCATGGGGTTGCTCTCGACGCTGATTTCTTCGCAGTTCGTGCGCGACGGGATCAGTTTCCTGCATGTGGCGACGATGGTGGAGCTGTCGCTCGCGCATGGCGCGACGCCCGAGACGCCATATGGCCTTTCATGGTTCGGCGTCTTCATCGCCAGCCTTTATGACGCGTACGAAGACGGCCTCGCCTTTGGGCTGGCGGCGATGGCGCTGGTGGAGCGGCATGGGTTTCAGGCCGAGCAGATCGCCACGCTGGTGGCGGTGGACCAGGTCAGCGTCTGGAGCCGCCCGCTGGCGTTCGCGCTCGGACTCGCCCAGGAGGCCGTGGCATTGGGGCGGGAGTCGGGCGATATCGGCATGGCCTGCTATGCCTGCAATCACATCGTCTCGGACCTGCTGGCGATGGGCGAGCCGCTTGCACTCGTTGATGAAGAGGTCGAACGTGGCGTGGGGCTGACACGGCTGGTTCGCTATGCCGATATCGAGCGGATTCTGGCTGCGCAGCGGCTCTTTCTGCGCGGCCTGCGCTTCGGTGGCGATGGCCCGGCATCGACGGTCGCGCAGCGGGCCGATGACGCGACCTCCTTTTCGACGCGCTTCTGGGTCTGGCTTCACGACGGCATGGCGTGGGCATACCGTGGCCAATGGGCACGCGCGCTCGGCAGCCTGCGGCAGGCGGAAGCGCTGGCGTGGTCGGCGCCGGCGCATATCAGCGTGGCCGATTGCCGCTTGTACCTGGCATTGGCGCTGGCACATGCCGCGCCGGCTGATGTCGATGGTGTCGATAGTGTCGATAGTGTCGAGGGTCTCGATCGTGCCGGAGTCCTCGCCGCGCTGGCCGGTCACCGGGACCGATTTGCGCGCTGGACCGCGCTGAATCCGCTGACGTTCCGGAACAAGCTGCTGTTGATCGACGCGGAAATGCTGCGTCTGCAAGGCGATGCCATGCGGGCGCTGGCGAGTTACGAGCAATCGGCGCGGGTAGCGGCGGCATCGGGGTTCGTGCACGAGCAGGCGCTCGCTTGCGAACTGGCGGGTGCGCTGTGTCTGGCCAACGGGCTGCCGGACTCGGGGCTGCACCATCTGCATTCGGCACGCGACGCGTATCGCCGCTGGGGTGCCCACCACAAGGCGGACCAGCTCTGCCGCCAGTATCCCGAGCTTGGTGATGCCGGCGCGGGTGGCCCTGAGCAGGTGCCAGCCGAGCCGGCGCGGGTGGCAGCAGGCTGGGAGCTCGGCATGCGGGCCGCCCAGGCCATGAGCAGCGAGCGCGTCATGGATCGGCTGATCGAGTCGCTGATGGCCGATGTGGTGGTCCATGCCGGTGCGCAGTACGGGTTGCTGCTGCTGATGCGTGGCGATCGCCCGATGATCGAGGCGTCCGCGCGCGTGGTCGACGGCGCCGTTTCCACCACGCTCGGTACCGTGGAGCCGAACGACGACCTGTTGCCGCTTACCGTCCTCAACAGCGTCCTGCGCACGCGTCAGACCTTCGCGCTGGCCGACGCCTCTGCGGATGCGCCGTCGATCCGGATGCGCGGCGCGTCCGGGCGGCGGTTGCGCTCGCTGGTGTGCCTGCCGCTGGTGCGCGGCGGCACGTTGATCGGCGCGTACTACCTCGAAAATAACCTGGCGCCGGGCGTGTTCGGTGCCGGGCGGATTGCCGAACTGGAGGTGCTGGCGCCGCAGGTGGCGATTGCGTTGGAGACCGCGCGGCTCTACGAGCAATTGATCGACGAGAACGATCGCCGCCTGGCAGCCGAGATGGGCCTGCGTTCGGCCCGTGCCGAGCTTGCGCGGACCTCCCATCTGACGGTGATGGGCACGTTGGCGGCCTCCATCGCCCATGAGGTGAACCAGCCGCTGACGGCGATTGTGGCGTCGGTCGATGCCAGCCTGCGCTGGCTTAACCGCGCCACGCCAAATCTCGGCGAGGTACAGGACGGGCTCGCGCATATCCGCAAGAATGGCCTGCGCGCGGCCGAGATCATTCGTGCCTTGCGCGCGCTGGCCAGGCAGACCCCATCGGTGATGACGCCGCTGCGGCCCGACGAGGTGCTGAGCGAAGTGCTCGATATGGTGCGCATGGAAATCGCCGGACACGGCGTGCGGGTCTCGACGAGCCTGTCCACGGACGGCGCGCTGGTGGCGGCGGACCGGGTGCAGTTGCAGCAGGTGATGCTGAACCTGATCACCAATGCCATCGACGCGATGGCGACGACGCCGCCGGATGCGCGCGATCTGGTGATTGCTTCGGCGCTCGAGAATGCCGAGGTCGTGATCCGGGTCGAGGACGCCGGCCACGGCATTCCCGATGCCATGCGCCAGCGGCTGTTCGACCCGTTCATCACCAGCAAGCAGAGCGGCATGGGCATGGGGCTTGCCATCTGCAAGTCGATCATCGACGCCCACGGCGGTGAGCTCGATGCGGCACCGCGCGATGGCGGTGGCACGGTGTTCACGTTCCGGCTGCCAGTTCTGGGGAGCGCGACGCGCCCTTGATCCGCGCGGCGGGAGGAGGCCGGTGCGGTGCGAGGCACCCGTGCATAAACGGCGGATGACACCGAGATGACATTGCTGTCATGCAGCGCTTGGTGGCAGGGGCGCGCCATAGAATGGGCCGCAACGCGCCATTCGCGCACCCCACTGCAAGGAGCTCCAAATGAAATGCCCAACCTGCCCCGACTCGGTACTGATCATGGCGGATCGACAAGGTGTGGAGATCGACTACTGTCCGCGATGCCGGGGCGTCTGGCTGGACCGTGGCGAGCTGGACAAGATCCTGGAGCGCTCTGCAATGGCCACGCCAGTGTCACAGGCCTCGGCGCCGCGCGAACGGCCGGCATCACCTGCCTACCACGGTGATGACCACGGGCGCGGCGGTCATGACGGTTATGGCAGTCGAAATGGCCATCACGGCAATAAACGCAGGAAGTCCTGGCTGAACGAGCTTTTTGACTAGGATGACCAAGGCGGTCGAAGTGGTTGATACGACGGCAGGAAGCTGAAGGAAGAAAGGGGGCGATCGAGCACTGTCGATCGCCCCCTTTGACTGTGGAAGCCGTTTCCAAAAAGATTCTGGCGTCGTTGCGGGGCCTTGCCGTACTACTTGTACTGTCTGCGGCCCCGTGTCTAGCCCGAACCGCTTCGCTTCATTTTGAAACGGCTTTTTAGTGGCGGATAACGCCCAGCCCTCCGCTCAACCCTCCTTGCCGTCGATGCGTGCGCGCGTCAGGTAAGGCGTGTATTTGACAAGGTAGAGCACGAGGGACAGCGCCCACAGGATGCCCGACGCGGCGACGGCCTCGGGCTTGAGCGCCGGCAGGGCGATCGGACCGGCCACCCGCACAATGGCGGCCAGCGCCATGCACAGGTAGGCCAGGTGTTCCATGCGGCCCGTTTCCAGGCGGCGGCCGGAATGGCCCAGCGCCGTGCGTGTCACCATCGCGATGATGGCGCCCCCGATCACGCCGACGGTCAGCGCATGGAGCGCGGTAGAGCGGTCCACCCAGCCCAGCGAAGCTGCGGCGATCAAGAGGAAACCTACCGGCAGGAATGCATAGGCGGCGTGCAGGATGCTGACGATCGGCTTGCGTATCGTGCGTAGCGAATCCCATCCGGCCAGGCGGACGCCCTGCGCGATGGCGGCGGCGAGCGCCAGCGGTGCCAGGATGATCGCAGGTGCCACCACGGCGCTAGCCAGCGCGGCCAGCAGCGTCAGCGGGATCACGCAGCGTTCGACCCACGCCCAGCGGCGAATGCGGATACCGGGAATCGCATTGGCGGTGAACATTGGAATCACGCGGCCACCGATCACCGTGACGAAGATGGCGACGAGCCCGATCGCAGCTTCTGACGCGTGCAGTGCCCAGTCGATCCGGCCGCTCAGCACGGCGGCGTGGAAGCCGATGTTGAAGGCCCCCATCACGCCGAGCGCGATCGCCAGGCCATAGTTGCGCTGGCTCTTGGCGCGCCGGAGGATGCGGTAGAAGCTCAGGCTGCACAGCGGCAGGAACAGCACATCGACCGTGATGGCCGCCCATGCCGGGCCGCTCCACATCAGCACACGGGCCAGCAGCCACACGCCGACCAATGCGCCGAGCCAGGCTCCCTGCGGCGTTTGCAGTCCGGTCCAGTTCTTGCCGGCCGTGAACAGGAAGCCGACCACTACCGCGGCCGAGAAACCAAACACCATCTCATGCGCGTGCCAGACCATGGTGCCGGCCCACGGCTGGCTGGCCGGCGTCCACCAGCCAAGGTACATGGCGACCCAGGCCACCACGGCCAGGGCGCCGAATGCGGCAGCCAGTAGATAAAACGGGCGAAAACCCAGCGCGAGCACGGGCAATCCGCGATAGCCGGCCTGGGAGCGGGAGGGTGGGGAGATTTGCAGCAGGACTGACATGATCGGAGGGGAAGGTGCGCGTGACGCAATCGATTCTATGAAACATGCATCTGAAATGCAATTTAAAACTTCGGATGCGATGCATCGGGTTGCATGAGTGCAAATCCCTAGGCGCTTTCACCGCTACCCCCTACCGGAGTAGGGCGAAATCGAGGGGCCGACAGCCGTTAGCCAGCAAACAATACATACAGGGCGTTGGCGTGATGGCGCGGACGACACCTGTAACGCGTGATACGGGGATTTTCAGTGCTTAATGCATCACACCGTGATGCAACAACATCCATATCGCCGAGGAATCGGCAACTGGGGGTAGCTGTGAAAATCCGCGATCTGTCGATCAAGACCAGGCTCCTTGCGGGGTTTGGCGCGCTGGCACTCATCGTGCTGGTGGTTTCGGGGCTGTCCTTGCGTGCGCTGAGTCAGGCGACCGATGGGTTCAGTGCCTACATCAACGGGCTCAACGCCCGTGGCGCGATGGCGTCCGAGGTGCGCACGTCAGTCGATCGTCGCGCCATCGCCGCGCGCAATCTCGTGCTGGTCACCACGCCGGCAGACATCAGTCTGGAAAAGGAAGCGGTGCTCAAGGCGCACGACGACGTAAAGGCGCGGCTGGGCAAGCTTAACGAGATGATCAAGGCCGAGGGCGTAAGCGAGACCGCCCGCAATCTGGTGGCCGAGGTCGACCGCATCGAGGCGCGTTACGGTCCCGTGGCCACGGCCATCGTCGCCCTGGCGCTCGAGGGCAAGCGTGACGCCGCCATCGAGAAAATGAACAACGAATGCCGCCCACTGCTGGCCGAGCTGATCAAGGCGACCAACACCTATGCCAGCTTCACCAAGGAGCGCCAGGACGAAATGATCCGGAAGCTGCAGGACGACTATGTCGCGCAGCGCAATCTGCTGATCATCGTGTCGCTAGCCGCGGTGGCCTTTGCCATGACCGGCGGCATGTTGCTGACCCGCGCGATCACCGGGCCGATAGAGCGCGCCGTGGGCGTGGCCAGCACCGTCGCGCGCGGCGAACTTGGCATGCGCATCGAGGTGAATTCCACGGACGAGACCGGCCGGCTGCTCGGCGCATTGCGTGACATGAACGAGCGCCTGAGCGAAACGGTGGCGCGCGTGCGCGAGGGCAGCTCGAGCATCGCGGTGGCCACTGGCCAGATCGCCGAGGGCAACATGGACCTGTCGAGCCGTACCGAGCAGCAGGCGGCGTCACTGGAGGAAACCGCGGCGAGCATCGAGGAACTGGCGGCGACGGTCCGCCACAACACCGAGAACGCCCGACAAGCCAGCGAACTGGCCCGCAACGCCACCGAAGTGGCCCAACAGGGCAGCAGCACCGTGGGCCGCGTGGTCGATACGATGGAAGGCATCAGCGCAAGCTCGACCAAGATCGCGGAGATCACCGGCATCATCGAAGGCATTGCATTCCAGACCAATATCCTGGCGCTCAACGCCGCAGTGGAAGCTGCGCGTGCCGGCGAGCAGGGGCGCGGGTTTGCCGTGGTGGCCAGCGAGGTGCGTGGGCTCGCACAGCGGTCGTCGAGTGCGGCCAAGGAAATCAAGGAGTTGATCGACGCATCGGTTGCCCAGGTGCAGGCTGGCTCGTCGTTGGCCAGCGAAGCGGGCAAGACCATGACCGACGTCACGCAGGCCGTGGCTCGCGTCACCAATATCGTCGACGAGATTGCCACCGCGTCCGCCGAGCAGAACCGTGGCATCGAGCAGGTGAATCAGGCGATCGTGCAGATCGATCAGGTCACGCAGCAGAATGCCTCGCTGGTGCACGAGGCCGCGGAAGCGTCGAAGGCGCTTGAGGAGCAGAGCCGGTCGCTGGACGATGCTGTGGCGTTCTTCAAGCTGCCATCGGGCGGCGGGCGCCTTCATGACGCGCACCGCGCCGTCGTTGGTCAGCGGACGGCAGGCATCGCGTTCACGTAAGCCGCGTCCGTAAGCGTGCGCAGGAAGGCGACGATGTCGTCGATCTCGCCTTCCGTCAGCGCGGCCGGCATGTCTGGCCGCCGGTTCATCGGCGGCGAGTTGACGTTGATGTTGTCGCGATAGGCAACGGGCACATCGTCGAACGTCTTGCCGCCGGCATACCACTTGCCCGGATCGATCGATCGTGTGTTGTAGAACGCTACGGCATCGCGCAACGTCGTGAACACCCCGTTATGCATGAAGCGCTGGCGAACGGCCACATTGCGCAGGCCGGGGGTGCGCACGTACCCGCACCACTGGTCGGGATCGGGCCAGCGCAACGTGCGCGCGGTGGCGCAGAGGCCGTTGTCGAAGTGCCTGGGATCGCGGTTGGCGGGCAGGGCGCGGTTGCGCGGCACGGCGATCGCGTCGTAGCCGAAGTCCGTGAACAGCGACCGCTCCGGCCGGCTCGCGGTATCAGACAGCGTATGGCAACTCATGCAGTTGCCCTTGTCAGGGTTCTTGAATAGTGCCAGTCCGCGCATTTCCTGCGGCGCCAGCGGTGTGCGGCGGCGCAGGTAGTCGTCGAAGCGTGACGTGAACGGCGCCATCTCGTCGCTTTGCATGTACGCCTGCAGCGCTGCGCCCAGGGCGCGGAGCATCGCCTGTGGGTCCTTGCGTACCGCCGGGCCGAATTGCGCGGCCATTGCCGGCGCCAGATCGGTGTCGTTGACGTTGCGCAGCAGCCGGGCCGGGCTGCCGTTGTTCATCTCGTTCGGATCGAGCAGCGGGCCGCGTATCTGCTCGGCAAGCGTGTCGGCGCGGCCGTCGGCGAACAGGCCACCGAATGGGGATGCCGCAGGGGCATCGTCGTCCTGATAGAAATGCCGGCGCGGCACGTAGCGCACGTATAGCAACGAAGGTGGATTACGCAGGCTGAAGTGTCCCGGGCGACTGCCTTGCGGCACGCCGGGCCCGCGCTTTCCACCGTCTGGCAGCGTGGGCGAGAACGCGCGCGCCGGGTCATGGCAGCTTGCGCACGACTGCCCGCGCGGCATCGACAGGCGCGGGTCGAAGAACGCGCGCTTGCCGAGCGCCACCAGCGACGGATCTGGCCGGAAGACGCCGGTAGTGGCATCGACCTTCGCGGTCACCTTGGGCGTGCCATTGCCGATGGTCGCCACCACTTGCGCGGGCGGTGCGCCGGGCAGCAGCACGGTGCCCGCCGCACCGGTGTGGCCCGTCACCGCCCAGAGCGCAAGGGCGGCGACGGCAGGTCTTGCTGATGTCATCAAGATGCGATCAAGGTGCGTTCAAGGTGCGATAAAGCCGGTCTTGTCGCACGTCACCGTGTTGCCAGTCTGGTTGCAGGTGGCCATCAACTTGCCGTCCTTCGCGTAGGCCTTGAAGGTCCACCCGGTGGCCGGCGAGGCCTTGCGGTCCATCACCAGGAAGCCGAAGCTGGCATGGTGCGTGATCCGGTCGATCGTCGTGCCCGGGGCCGGCACGCTGCCGGCAGGCAACGGATCGGGCAGCGCGACGTCGAGGTTGTCGCCGCCGTTGCCGGTCACGATCGTCGCCGGATGCGCCGACGCGAAGTTGATTGCCTGGAAGTCATGCACGTGGCCGTGCAGCGCCACGTGAACGCCAGTCGGGTAGTACGCCTGCGCATTCAGGTTCGACATCACCGACTGCAGCGCCAGGTTGCCCGGCGCCGGGTTCGCGCCTGCTATCGGCGCGAAGCCGAGGATCGGATGGTGGTTCGTGAAGATCGTGGTCGTCATGCCTGGCTTGGCAGCCAGCGTGGCCACGGTCTGGAACTGCTTCTGGTAGGCGATGAACTGCGGATCGTTGGTCGGCAACGCTGCCTTGCCAGCCTTGGCAGAGTCGAACACGATCACCTGTGAACCCCCGCCCAGCGACACCGCGTAAGGGTCGGAGTAGTTGCCGCTGCTGTCGTTGACGGGATCGTCGCACGAGCGCGTGGTGTCGAACGGGCGCGGATCGAGGAAGCGTGACCAGCCCTGGCCGGCACGCGCGCATTCCTCGTGGTTGCCGCGCACCACCACCCACGGCGCCTTGGCCAGCAGCGGCGCGGCGGGCTTGAACAGGTCAGCCTGCCACGTATCCCAGCCATAGCCCCACGGGCTGCCCTGGCAACCGGCGATGTCCGGCGGGCAGGCGTTCTCGCGATAGTGGTAGTCGCCGATGTGCAGCACGAGGTCGGGATTGAAGCCCGCTGCCGTGGTGGCCACCGTGGAGAGCGGCCAGGCGTCGGTGTCGCTGCATGCCTGCCATGCGTTGTCGGCCTTCTTCAGGCGGCAGCCCGTGTCGGCCAGCACCACGATGCGCTGCGGCAATGCCTTGGGCAGCGGCAGTGTCTGCGTGCCGATGGCCGCGCTGGTGGCGGTGGAAGCCACGGTGGCTTCGCACACCGATACCGGGAACTCGGACGGCTTCGAATCGGCCGGCGCGCTCGCGGTGGTCCGCAGCGGCACGGTGGCGGGGCCCACGCGCAGCGTCATGCGCGTTGCCTTGCCATCGACGGTCAGCATCGGGCAGACACCATTGGTACCGGCGTCGGCTGGCGCGACATAGCTGGTGACGGCGCGTGCGATGGCCTGGTTGCCGTCGCCGATCTCGACCCACGCGGCCTGGATGTTGGCGCTCGCGGTGGCCGCGTCGGCCGGCGTGACCGTAGGTGGCGTGGTGGGCGGTGTCGTCGCAGGTGGCGTGGTGCCGCCGGTGCTGCTATCGGTGGTGGTGTTGGTGTCGTCGCTCCCGCAACCGTGCAATCCCGCCACGGCGACGAGCGCTACCATCCCGGCTGTCCAGCCGAGGGCTTTTTTTGTGCGCATGGTTTTCTCCCCTGTTAGGGGCGCAACCGTACAGGCCGAGTGTGTAATAAATATGACGGCCTGTGCTCACGCAGGCGCGATGCCCGCCCGCTGGCGCCGGGGCCCGGCGTGGCTGGCGGCGGTTCGCAATTCGGGCGGGAACGCGCGGATTTCGGCGTGAAAGAAGCCGCGCTCGCCGGGCCTCAGCACGGCGATCTGGGCAACCAGCCGTTCCATTGTCGAGTACGCCTGCATCGAGTCGCCCTGTTCATGGGCCAGGTACCAGACGGACTCCAGCAGCAGATTGGCGAGCTGCAGCGCGTTGTAGCGGACGTGTCCGGCATCGTGTTCCTCGAGCGCGAACGCCGCCACCGACGACCAGCGCACGAACCCCTTGGCGGGCGCGAACGGGGCGTGAAAGGGCCGCAGCGCGTCGATCGCCTCGGCCACGCTGAGGGGGCGGCGGGCACGGAAGGCGCGCAATGAAATGGGCGGCTCGTCGGCGATGTCGCCACGCGCGATACGCAAAAGGAACACCGTGTTCCAGGCCGATCCACCGCCCACGCCGAAGCGATCACAGATCCATTCGGATAGTCCAAGCCAGCGCATGGCCTGCCGCTGCACGTCGCTAGCCGACAGCGTGCGAGCCTCATCGACGAGACCCTGGCGCCAGAACAGCCAGAGCGACCAGCCGATGTTTGCCGCCGCGTGCTGTACGGCATCGACGGAGTCAGCTTCATACGCGGCCTGCAACGCGCTGGAAAAGGACTCGAGCGCACGACAGGCGGCGGCCCGTCGAGTTGGCGTATCGGTTGTGTGGGTCGCATCGGGCCGCAGGGCGAGACTCTTGTGTACCAGCGCGTCAAGATTCAGCGTCTCGAAGCGGACTCGCGGGTTGTAGCGCACCACGGGTCGCAGTTCCGCATCCGCGGTGAGCCGTGTGAGTTCCGCCAGTGCCGACGACAGGTCGGCGCGCGCGTAGTGTTCCCAGGCGCGCACCACGTGCACCATCGCCGCGAAGGTCGGCAGCGCGGCGTTGACGCCGCCGCGCGCAACCAGACGCTGGAACCGTTGCAATGCCGCGCGACTGCGGTCCAGCCGATCGCTGCGGCGCCATGCGAGGCTTTCCTTGAGCAGCGACAGCGCGTGCTGGAAGTCGTCGGCCGCACTACGCTGCGCCGCGCGAAACGATTCTGCGACGCCAGCCTCCAGCGTGCCCGCGAAACCATCCTGCGCGCCTCGCATCGCCTGGGTCAGGTGGCGCCAGAAGTCCATGTCGCGCATCACGTAGCGCAATCCGTCGTCGTCGCCCGCCGTTGTTGTCGATGCCGCGGCATCGCCGGAAACGGACTTGCCGAGCCAGCGCGCGACGCCCGCAACGCCGAGTGCCTTGCCGTTGACGATGAAACGCAGCCGCTGCGCGGTTGACGTTGGCATCCAGAACGGACCCTTGCTGCGGCCTCCCGTGCGCAGGCCGGAGACATCGACATCTTTGTCCGCACCCCAGCCCACGGGCACCTGCCAGCGCGCGAAATCCGCGAACGCACGTGACACGATCATGCGTACGTCAGTGGCGTCGGCGAAGCGCGCCCGTACCTCGGCCGAGCGCAGGTCATCCTGGTCTCGTGTGGCGGCCAGCCAGATGCGCGCCAGTAGCCAGACCGACTGGTGGCGGGCGGATTGTCCCGCGACGCGATAGGGCGGAGACAGGTCGATGCGGATGACGGGGGCGGGCATGGCCGCCATGTTACGCGTGTTACAGCGGGCGCGGTTGGCGCCTGATGCATCGCGAACTATGCTCCGCAACACGATCCGGGCCTGGATTGCCAACCGTCGACATGACGAAACACCAATCCTCATCACTTCACATAACGAGTCGATATGCGAGACAAACTTGCGCGCCTGACCCTGGCGCTCTGCCTGCTGTTGCCGCTGGCCGCCCATGCCATCACCGGATCGACAATCAACGCCCGATCATTGTTTGATGCCGCGGGCGTCGACGGCACGATGGTCATTCACGACGTGCGGCAGCAACGCACGCTGACGTACAACCCCGAACGCGCGGCAACAGCCTATTCGCCCGCGTCGACGTTCAAGGTTTTCAATTCGCTGATCGCGCTCGAGACGGGCGCTGCCGCCGATGTCGACAACGACATGCTGCCCTGGGACGGCAAGATCATCATGCACAACGGCAAGCCGTTTCTACCACCGGTCTGCAACGGCGAGGTTTCGATGCGTGTGGCACTCAAGAATTCGTGCATTCCCGCCTATCAGACACTGGCGCGGCGCATCGGCACTGAGCAGTACCGCAAGTACCTGCGAGCCGCGCGTTTCGGGAATGCTAACGTCGACGGTCCGGTGGACTGGTTCTGGCTTAACAACCAGTTGACGATCACGGCCTACCAGCAGGTGGATTTCCTGCGTGAAGTGGCGGCGCGCAGGGTGCCGATGATCTCGGCGCGGAGCTACGACATGCTCGATGACATCCTGGCGATCGAGAAGACGCCGGCGTACACGATCTACGCCAAGACCGGCTGGGTGACGGTGCCCGGAAAGGTTGATGTTGGCTGGTGGGTGGGCTGGGTGGCGCGCGGCAACGATACGTACGTGTTCGCGATCAACCTGGATATGCCGAACCCGGGCGTCGCGCCGAAGCGCCAGGAGATTGCGCGCGCGGTGCTGAAGCAGGTGGGCGCGCTGTCCTGAGCGACGGCCGAGGTCTTTGCCTGATCGCTAGGGCGCTAGCTGGTCGAGCACGGTAGCGGCGGTCTGCAGGCCGCTTTCGATCAGATGCTGCACGTAGGCGCCCATGTGCGGCATCACCAGCGCCAGGACCAGCATGCCGCCCAGCAGCGTGACGGGGAAGCCCACGGCGAAGATCGAAAGCTGCGGCGAGGCACGGTTCAGGATGCCCATGGCCAGGTTCATCGTCAGCAGCGCCGCGATCATCGGCAGCGAGAGCAGGGTACCGGCGGAGAAGATCATCGAACCCGCGCGAGCCAGCACACCCCAGCCGTGCCCGGAGAGCGGCACGCCGGAGATGGGCAGGCCCTGGAAGCTGTCGATCAGCGCGGCCAGCATCATCAGATGCCCGTCGAGCGCCAGGAACAGCAGCATGGCCACCATGTTCAGGAAGCGTGACAGCACCATGGTCTGGCCGCCAGCGGAGCGATCGTAGAACGACGCGAACGACAGACCCATCTGCAAGCCGATGACTTCACCCGCCATCTGCACCGCGGCGAATACCAGCCGCATTGCGAAACCCATCGACAGGCCGATGCCGACTTCGTTGAGGACAATCAGCAGGCCATCGAGCGAGTAGACCGGTACAGCGGGGATATTGCCGATCGTGGGGGAGATGACTACCGACAGGGCGGCCGCCAGCAGGATCTTGAGACGCCGGGGAATCGTCGATTCGCTGAGCAGCGGCGCGGATGAGATCAGCCCCAGCATCCGGAACATCGGCCACAGGAAGGCGGCGATCCAGCCGTACATCTGGGCGGTGGTGACCTCGATCACGGCAGGCTATTGGGAAGGAAAAGGGAAAAAGGTACGGCGGCCAGATCAGTGGGCCATGGCGGGGATGCTCTGGAACACCTGGCGCATGTAGTCCACGAAGGTGTTGATCATCCACGGGCCGACGAGCACCATCGTCGCGAACAGGGCGATGAGCTTCGGGATGAAGGTCAGCGTCATTTCGTTGATCTGCGTCGCGGCCTGGAACAGGCTCACCACCAGACCCGCCGCCAGCGCCACCAGCAGCAGCGGTGCGGCCAGCAACAGCGTCATCTTCATCGCCTGCGTGGCGATGGTCATCACCATTTCCGGTGTCATGGCGGGCCTCCGGTCAGTTCATGAAGCTCTGCGCCAGGGAGCCCAGCAGCAGTTGCCAGCCATCGACCAGCACGAACAGCATCAGCTTGAACGGCAGCGAAATGGTGGCGGGTGGCACCATCATCATGCCCATCGCCATCAGCACGCTGGCCACGACGAGGTCGATGATGAGGAACGGGATGAAGATCGTGAAGCCGATCTGAAACGCGGTCTTCAGTTCGCTGGTGACGAACGCCGGCACCAGCACCGTGAACGGCACGTCCTCGGGGCCCTGCAGCTCGGGCGTCTTGGCCATCTGCGCGAACATCGCCAGGTCCTTCTCGCGGGTCTGGCGCAGCATGAACGCGCGCAGCGGCACGGCGGCGCGCTGGGCGGCGGTCTCGAGGCTGATCTTGTTTTCGGAGAGCGGCTGGTAGGCGTCGGTGTAGACCTTGTCGAACACCGGCGACATGACGAAGAACGTCAGGAACAGCGACAGACCCACGAGTACCTGGTTGGGCGGCGACGATGCCGTGCCCAGCGCGTTGCGCAGCAGGCCCAGCACGATGATGATGCGGGTGAAGCCCGTCATCATCAGCATGGCCGCCGGCAGGAACGACAGCGATGTCAGCAGGACCAGCGTCTGGATCGACAGCGACCAGGTCTGGCCGCCGCCGGGTCCCGGCCGGCTGGTCACGCCGGGCAGCGACTGGGCCAGCGCCGATTCGGGCGCGAGCCACAGCACGAGCGGCAGCAAGGCCAGCAGGGTGGCGGCCACGCGCGGCAGGCGCGCGGGATGCCGTGCGACGTCGGCACGCAGCGAGTTCATTTCTTGAGGTTTTCCTGCATGGCGCGCATCAGTCGCTCGCCAAATCCGCCCTGCATGTTCCGGGGCATTGCTGAGTCCGCCTGAGAGCCCGGCCGCGAATCGTCCGGAGAACCGGTGTGCGGTTGTGCTTCCAGCGTGTGAAGCGGACGGATTTCATTGGGCGACACACCAAGCACCAGCCAGGTACCGCCCACTTCCACCGTGACCACCCTCTGGCGCGGACCAAGCATCAGGCTGCCGACCACCTTCATCGACGCATTGCCCGAGCCCTGGCGCACCAGGCCGACGCGCCGCGCCACCCATGCCATCGCCAGGATCAGCGCGATGACGGCGAACAGGCCCAGACCGGCTTGCGCCAGGCTGGCCCCACTGCTGATGACGGGAGCGTTGGCGCCGGTGTTGCCAGTAGTGGCGCTGGTAGTGGTGTTGGTCGCGGCGCCGCCGGTGGGCGTGCCCGCCTGGGCCGTGCTGAGCACGACGTCGGCAGCCTGCGCGCCGGAAGCGGCAACGCCCACAAGGGCAATGCCCGCGGCAAGCCGGCGCGCGGCAACCATCATTTGTTGAGCTTCCGGATACGTTCCGACGGCGTGATGATGTCCGTCAGGCGGATGCCGAACTTGTCATTGACCACCACCACTTCGCCCTGGGCGATCAGGTAGCCGTTGACAAGCACGTCCATCGGTTCGCCGGCCAGGCCGTCGAGTTCCACGACCGAACCTTGCGCCAGTTGCAGCAGGTTCTTGATGGGTACCTTGGTGCGGCCGAGTTCCACCGTGAGCTGCACGGGAATATCGAGAATCATCCCGATATCGTTGTGGAACCCCGGCGGCGCTTCCTGCGCCAGCGGCGGGAACACCGTGGAAGCCGCCGGCGTGGCGGCGGGCATGGCTTGCGCCGTCGGTGCGGCAGCGCTGGGCGCCGGCGCGGCAGCGGACGTTGCCTGCTCGGCGCTGGTCTGCTCCGCGAGGGCGCTGGCCCAGTCGTCCATTGGATCGACCGGCTTGTCCTGGGTGCCGTCAGTCATGATCGGTTTCCTTGTTGGAATCGCTGTCTTGGTAATTGAGCATCCGTTCCACGCGCAGCGCGTACTGGCCGTTCATGGTGCCGAAGCCGCACTGCATGACGGGCACGCCGTTCACCTTGCCGAAGATGTGTTCCGGCAGTTCGATCGGCAGCACGTCGCCTTCGCGCATGGCCAGAACCTCGGCCACGGTGCTGCGCAGGTGCGTGAATTCGGCCACCAGTTCCACTTCGGCGGCACGTAGCTGGTTGGAGAGCTGGCCGAGCCAGCGCTTATCCACCTCGACCTCGTCCTGCAGCGGGTTCATCAGCAGATCGCGCAGTGGCTCGATCATCGAGAACGGGATGCAGATATGAAGCTGCCCGCCCACGGCGCCCAGTTCGATGTGGAACGCGGTGGTAACCACGGCATCGTTCGGGCCGGCGACGTTGGCGAACTTCGTGTGCATCTCCGAGCGGACATAGTCGAACTCGATTGGATGCACGGTGCGCCAGGCCTGGCCGTAGCTGGAAAGCGTGAGGTCGAGCATGCGGCGGATGATGCGCTGCTCGGTCTGGGTAAAGTCGCGGCCTTCCACACGGGTGTGGAAGCGGCCATCGCCGCCGAACAGGTTGTCGACGACGAGAAACACCAGGTTCGGGTCGTACACGAATAGCGCGGTGCCCCGCAGCGGCTTCATGTGGACCAGGTTCAGGTTGGTCGGGACCGGCAGGTTGCGCACGAAATCGCCGTACTTCTCGATCCGCACGGTGCCAACCGAGATGTCGGCGCCGCGGCGGATGAAGTTGAACAGCGCGGTGCGCAGGGCGCGGGCAAAACGCTCGTTGATGATCTCGAGCGTATGCAGGCGGCCCCGGACGATGCGCTCCTGGGTGGCCAGGTTGTACGGACGCACGCCGCCATCGTCGGCGACGGGCACGCTTGCCACCGGCGCATCGGATTCGCCCGATACGCCTTTCAGTAGTTCGTCTACCTCGTCCTGCGAGAGGAACTTGTCGTAGGCCATCTAGTGTCCTGCCCCGTGAACGGCTTTAAGGATGAAACGGTCCATGGCCGGCTTCAGGCGGCGCGCGCGATGCGGCGGCAGAGGTGAAGTTCGGCGGGCAGTTTCATATCGGATTTGGTTCAGGGTTCGCGAGGCAGGCACACGGCTTACTGCACCACGAACGATGTAAACAAGACGTCCAGGATCTTCTGCGGCGGCAGGCCTGCGGCAAACGGCTGGCTGATGGTCGCCTGGATGTCGCGTGCGAGCTTCTGCTTGCCCTCGACGGTGGCGAGATCGGCTGGCTGGCGTGCCGACAGCAGCAGCAGGATGCGGCTGCGCGCTTCGGGCAGGTACTGCGACAGGCGTGCCTGGGTGTCGCTGTCCGCCACCTTCAGAGACAGGCCGGTGTGCAGGAAACGGTCACCATCCTCGCTCTTGAGGTTCACGGTGAACGCATCCAGCGGCACGAAGATCGGCGGCGGCACCACCGGGGCAGCAGGAGCCGCCGGTTGGCGGCTGCCACCGATGATGTTGCCCAGCACGAAGCCGCCAACGCCCAGCGCCACCACCAGCACACCGCCGCCGATCAGCAGGAGCCGGCCGCGCTTGCTCGAGGTGCCACCGGTCTGGGAGGGGGAAAGCGTGTTCGCCATGAGATGCCTGTGTCGGAATGCCTGCATTCTTCCCGAATTGCAGGCAAGCAAAGGGCCGATAAAAAGGGGGAATCCCGCTCAGCTTGGCCGTTTGAGCTGGGCGGACGTCGGGCGCACGGGTGCATAGGAGCGCCATTTGCGCCTCCTTGCTGGTTAACGAATGTGATGAGCGGAACTTAAGACCAGCACGGCGGCCGAGTCACCGGGTCCGTGCTTGCGGTACCGTGCGACCGGATGGGGTTCCCGTAAAGTGCTTGCGGAGGCAGATGATTCGCACTTTGATAAGTAATTGATCTGTAAAGGTTTGCCCGCCTCAACTCTTATATAAGATATAAGACATTTGATCTGGCGGGGACTTCGGTCTACAATCACGCGCAACTGGCCGCCTCGCGCGCCAGTCCCCACAGAGACGGCAGTACCGTTACAACCCTATTACCAGCAGGTTCCTATGCTTGATACCTATCGCGCCCATGTCGCCGAACGCGCCGCGCTTGGCATTCCCCCTCTGCCTCTGACCGCCAAGCAGACCGCCGACCTGATCGAACTGATCAAGAACCCCCCGGCGGGCGAGGAGCAGGCGCTGCTGGACCTGATCACCTATCGCGTGCCGGCAGGCGTGGATGACGCCGCCAAGGTCAAGGCCTCGTACCTGGCCGCCGTGGCCCTGGGTTCGGAAAAGACCCCGCTGATCTCGCGCGCCCGCGCTACCGAACTGCTCGGCACGATGCTGGGCGGCTACAACATCTCGCCGCTGATCGAGCTGCTGGACGATGCCGAAGTGGGCACCGTGGCCGCCGAGGCGCTGAAGAAGACGCTGCTGATGTTCGACGCCTTCCACGACGTGAAGGAAAAGGCGGACAAGGGCAACGCCAATGCCAAGGCCGTGCTGCAAAGCTGGGCCGACGCCGAATGGTTCACGAGCCGTCCGGAACTGCCGCAATCGCTGACGATCACCGTGTTCAAGGTGCCGGGCGAAACCAACACCGACGACCTGTCGCCGGCCCCTGACGCCACCACGCGCCCGGACATCCCGATGCACGCGCTGGCCATGCTGAAGAACAAGCGCGAAGGCGCTGCGTTCCAGCCGGAAGAAGACGGCAAGCGTGGCCCGGTCAAGTTCATCGAGTCGCTGAAGGACAAGGGCCACCTGGTGGCCTACGTCGGCGACGTGGTCGGTACCGGCTCCAGCCGCAAGTCGGCCACCAACTCGGTGCTGTGGTTCACCGGCGAAGACATCCCGTTCGTGCCGAACAAGCGTTTCGGTGGCGTGTGCCTGGGCAGCAAGATTGCTCCGATCTTCTACAACACGATGGAAGACGCCGGCGCGCTGCCGATCGAACTCGACGTGTCGAAGATGGAAATGGGCGACGTGGTGGAACTGCGTCCCTACGAAGGCAAGGCCCTGAAGAACGGCGAAGTCATCGCTGAATTCAAGGTGAAGTCGGACGTGCTGTTCGACGAAGTGCGCGCTGGTGGCCGTATTCCGCTGATCATCGGCCGTGGCCTGACCGCCAAGGCCCGCGAGTCGCTGGGCCTGGCCCCGTCGACGCTGTTCCGCCTGCCGCAGAACCCGGTCGACACCGGCAAGGGTTTCACGCTGGCCCAGAAGATGGTCGGCCGCGCCTGCGGCCTGGCCGAAGGCAAGGGCATCCGCCCGGGCACGTACTGCGAACCGAAGATGACCTCGGTGGGCTCGCAGGACACCACCGGCCCGATGACCCGCGACGAGCTGAAGGATCTGGCTTGCCTGGGCTTCTCGGCCGACCTCGTGATGCAGTCGTTCTGCCACACCGCCGCTTATCCGAAGCCGGTGGACGTGAAGACGCACCACACGCTGCCGCAGTTCATCAGCACCCGTGGCGGTATCTCGCTGCGTCCGGGCGACGGCGTGATTCACTCGTGGCTGAACCGCATGCTGCTGCCCGACACCGTGGGCACCGGCGGCGACTCGCACACCCGCTTCCCGATCGGTATCAGCTTCCCGGCCGGTTCGGGCCTGGTCGCCTTTGCCGCTGCCACCGGCGTGATGCCGCTGGACATGCCGGAATCGGTGCTGGTCCGCTTCAAGGGCAAGATGCAGCCCGGCGTGACGCTGCGTGACCTGGTCAACGCCATTCCGCTGTACGCGATCAAGCAGGGTCTGCTGACCGTGGCCAAGCAAGGCAAGCAGAACATCTTCTCGGGCCGTATCCTCGAAATCGAAGGTCTGCCCGACCTGAAGGTGGAACAGGCCTTCGAACTGTCCGACGCCTCCGCCGAGCGTTCGGCCGCCGGTTGCTCGGTGCACCTGAACAAGGAACCGATCATCGAATACATCAACAGCAACATCACGCTGCTGAAGTGGATGATCGCCGAAGGCTACCAGGACCCGCGCAGCCTGCAGCGCCGTATCAAGGCCATGGAAGCATGGCTGGCCGATCCGAAGCTGCTGGAGCCGGACACCGACGCCGAGTACGCCGCCGTGATCGAAATCGATCTGGCCGACGTGCACGAGCCGATCGTGGCCTGCCCGAACGACCCGGACGACGTGAAGACGCTGTCCGACGTGGCTGGCGCCAAGATCGACGAAGTGTTCATCGGTTCGTGCATGACCAACATCGGCCACTTCCGTGCCGCTTCGAAGCTGCTGGAAGGCAAGCGCGACATCCCCGTGAAGCTGTGGGTTGCCCCGCCGACCAAGATGGACCAGAAGCAGCTGACCGAGGAAGGCCACTATGGCGTGTTCGGCACGGCTGGCGCGCGTACCGAAATGCCGGGTTGCTCGCTGTGCATGGGTAACCAGGCACAGGTGCGCGAAGGCGCGACGGTGATGTCGACCTCGACGCGTAACTTCCCGAACCGTCTGGGCAAGAACACGAACGTGTATCTCGGTTCCGCTGAACTGGCTGCCATCTGCTCGCGCCTGGGTCGTATCCCGAACAAGGAAGAGTACATGGCCGACATGGGCGTGCTGAACGCCAACGGCGACAAGATCTACAAGTACATGAACTTCGACCAGATCGAAGACTTCAAGGAAGTTGCGGACACGGTGTCGATCTAAGTGTCGATGTTCCTCGGCGGCGACGCCGAGGAACGAACTGAAGTCCGATGAACCCCGCGTGCGCGTGAAGCGCCCGCGGGGTTTTTTCATGGGTGATTGCGCAAGCCCGGTCAGGATTGCCTGATGGCTGCTGCGTGTGACTGTCGTTGAGTGGATGGACCGGCAGGAAGGAGATCGGCGTGAGGGAGATCGGCCGGATCGTGCTGGCTAGTGGTTGACGCTCCGATCGCCACTTACGCGATCAGCGGCAGCCAGCATCACGCATTGCTCGCTGGCGCGGATGCGGTCTGCCGGCGTGCGGTGCCATTCGCGGCCCGGCTCTCCTTGGGACTGCAACCGAACTGCACGTGATACCAGCGCGAGAATCCGCTCGGCGCGGAAAAGCCGAGGAGGGTCGCCACCTCGGTCAATGGACGATCGCTCTCTACGACGTGACGCGTCGCGAGTTCCGTACGGATTTCATTGACCATCGACGAGAAGCTCTGCCCCCGCTCGGCCAGCCGGCGCTGGACCGTGCGGCACACGACGCCGAGGTGATCGGCGACCTGCTCGGCGCTGCAGCGGCCACTGGGCAACAGCAGGAGGATGGTGCGTCGCACGTCCTCGAGCATCGTCGCCTGTTGCATGACGGCCGACTCGTCTATCAGTTGCTGTGCGTAGCGCGCCATGGCCGGATCGGCCCACGGGTTGCGTGCATCGAGATCGGCCTTCGCGCAGATGATGCCGTTGAAGTCACAATCAAATTCGACGTGAGGACCGAAGAACCGGTGGTGCGTGCTCAGGTCGCGCGGCGCGGGATGTTCCAGGCACACGCGTTGTGGCTGCCAGTCTGCCTTGATGAGCTGACGTATCAACCGCACCATGACCCCAAGCGCCAATTCAACCCGTTGGCGAGTTGGCTGATGGGCGTTGCCGGCGATCAGCACCTCGCGAATGATGACCCGTCCGCCGCAATCCTCGACCGCCAGCGACTGCGCGCCGTTGAGCAACGGTTGATAGCGCATCAGCAAGGTGAGGGAGTCACGCAGCGTCGCCTGGTCGCGGATCAGCATGCCGACCGCACCGAGATTGGACAGCAGGCGCGACTCGGCCATGGCCAACCCGAAACTCTCGTTGCCCGACATGGTTGCAGAGGTCTGCAGCAGGCGTCCGTAACGCTCGACGGGAATCATGAGATCCGGTTCGCGCAGCACGCTCGGACTGATTCCCGCGTCCATCATCATCCGCACCGGATCGAGTCCGGCGGCACGAGCGACCTCGCTGTAGTTGGTGAGGGCTGCGGCCCGGACAAGTAACGACATCGGGAACTGACCATAGAAAGACAGCCCATGATAGACAGCGGCAATGGGTTGTCAAGCGGGAGGAATCCCCGAGCTTCAGGCGCGGCAGCAAGGTTGTTTGCGCTGCATTCGCCTCATCGGCGATTCCCTGTTTCCGCGCTGCCATGGCTGTCGCCAAAGGCCAAATCACGACGCGATAGGCAAAGCGGGAAGGGGGGGAGGGCGGGATGATTCGCTTCGGGAAGTCCTTGAGCAATCGTCACAGCGATGGCGATGACGCCCCCCGTCCGATAGAAAGGAGCCCCCGATGATACGGATCACCCGCGGTGCCCGCCAGGCCATGGCGCTTGCACTCGTCCTTGGTTCTGCGCTGCCGGCCATGGAAGCGGCCCGGGCCGCCGACTGGCCCACCAAGCCTGTGCGGATACTCGTGGGCGCTCCCCCGGGTGGTACGGCGGATATCGTGGCACGCCTCGTTGCCCGCGAGTTGCAGGCCTCGCTTGGCCAACCGGTCATCGTCGACTACAAGGCGGGCGCGGGGGGCACCATCGCCGTCCAGACCATGCTGGCTTCGCCGCGAGACGGCTACACGTTCCTCTTGATCCAGAAGGGGATCGCATCCGAGGTGCCTCTTGCCATCAAGGTGTCATACGACCCGTTCAAGGACATCGTCCCGATTGCTCAGCTTACGCAATATGGTCTCGTTCTCGTCGGGAATCCCAACCTGCCCGCGAAAAATCTCGGTGAGTTGGTCAGGTACGTGAAGTCGAAGCCGGGCAAATTCGACTATGCGAACTTTGGCGTTGGCACGCGTGGTCAGACGATGGGTGTGCAGTTCAATCGCGTTGCCGGGCTCGATGCCGGCACCGTGAGCTACAAGGGCTCACCGGCCGCACTGCAGGATGTGATGGGTGGACAGGTGCCGCTCATGTTCGACGGTCCGGCGACTTCGCTGCCATTCATCAAGGCGGGGAAGCTCAGGGCCTATGCGGTGGCGTCGCCCAGGCGAATGGCCGCACTGCCTGACGTTCCGACCTTTACCGAGTCGGGATATCCAGACCTGCAGGACGTGAGCTGGATGGGGATCTGGTCCGCTCAAGGCGTGCCGCCAGCCGTGATTGCGAAAATGCGCGACGCGACGCTCAAAGTGACGCAATCTCCGACGCTCCGGCCAAGGCTCGAGGACATGGGTATGGAGCCCGGTTCGCCGGCTACCACCGATGAGCTTCTCAAGGATGTGCGTGAGTCCTACGAGCGCCAGGGCGCGTTGCTGCGCTCCATCCACTTCAAGCCGGACTGATGGTGAATCGACGGTGAGTCGCGGCGCTGGTTGCCAGCGCCGCGATGCGTTGACTCAGAGTTGCTGAACCAGTTCTTCCGCCAGCGGCCATGTGCCAAAGCCATCCACAGGTCCGAGATGCCCGACTTCCCCGGCGTCGATGCAACGACTGCCCCACGCCTGCGCCAGTTCCTGGATTCGCTCGAATTTTCCGAGCGGATCATTGCGGCTTGCGACCACGATGCTCGGGAATTTCAACTGTCGGCGTGGGATCGGGGTCCAGCCTTCCTTTTCCAACGTCAGCGGATCGGTGTATCCGGGCGGCAAGGGGTTGTCAAAGTCGGCCGGCGCAGCAAGCAGCGCGCCCTGCACGGCGCACTTCGTCTCCTGTGCCCAGTGAACGGTAATCAGGCAGCCCACGCTATGCGCGACGAGGATGACCGGCCCTGGGATGTCGCTGACGACACGCTCGAGGTTCTCCACTCTCGCGCGGCGCAACCTCTTGTCGTGATCGATCTGCGGCACGATGCGCACCGCCCGCCCCTGCTGCTGCAGGCGCTCCGCAAGCAGCGACTGCCAGTGTTCCGGCATGTGATCGCGAAAGCCGGGAACGATCACGACCGTTGGCTGATTTCCGGATGTCATGGAATGCCCTTTTCTCTGTCTTCCAGCTCAGTACGGGATATCACCGACAATGCCGGCGCGTTCCATCTTGCGCGGTGCCGGATAGTAGTCGTTGACGGCGTAGTGCTGCGTGCTGCGGTTGTCCCACACCGCGACGTCACCCTCCTGCCAGGCCCAGCGCACCTGGTATTCCGGAATGGTGGCGCGGCTGGTCAGGTAGTTGAGCAGCAGCGAGGCGCCAGGCGATTTGTCGATGCCATGGCGCACGTTGGCTGGTGTGCTGTAGTTGGTGAAGTGCGTTGTGAACGAGGCGCCGACGAACAGGATTTTCTCCCCGGTCTCCGGATGGATGCGCACCACAGGATGCTCTACCGGTGGATGATCCTGCGCCAGCTTCGCGCGGTTCTCCGGTGTCATTACCGCCCCGAAGCTGTGTTCGATGCTGGCCCTCGCGCGCAAGCCGTCGATCTTCGACTTGATCTCATCGGGGAGTTCCTCGTACGCCTTCACCATGTTCACCCAGATGGTGTCGCCACCGATCTCGGGACATTCGAGGCAGCGCAGGACAGCCCCCATGGCGGGGTTGGGACGCCACAGACCGTCGCAGTGATAGCTGTTCTCGAAGCTGTGCGGGTTGTCGCTACGGTAGACCTTCACCAGGCCCGGGTAGTCCGGAACACTGCCAACCACGGGATGGTCTTCCAGCTTGCCGAAGCCGCTGGCGAAGGCCACGTGGTCTGCGCGCGTGATTTCCTGCTTGCGAAAGAAGAGGACCCGGTGCTTGAGCAGCGCCGCGCGGATCTCGGCGAAGACTGCCGGATCGCGCGCCGCCTCGCCGATGTTGACGCCGGAAATCTCGGCCCCGATGGCAGGGGTGATTTGCCTGATCTTCATTTCCATGTCTCCTGCTGTCTTGTAAGTGCCTGACAACGAGTATCTGGTGTTCCAGGCATCCATGCTTACTTCGGCAGGACATTCACTTTCCAATTCGCGACATTCCGGCCGTAGCAGCGGCCTGCGAAGGTCAAGTTCCGTAGCATGCGACATCGCACCGGGCAGTTCATTTTCGAGTGGAATAACGGAGGGCATCCACCATGGCAGCACCACAGAGCAAGGTGATCGTCACCTGCGCCGTGACAGGCAGTATTCACACCCCCACAATGTCGCCTTATCTCCCCATCACCGCGAGGGAGATCGAAGACGAGGCCGTTGCCGCGGCGGAGGCTGGCGCGGCCATTGTCCATCTCCATGCGCGAAACCCGGAGAATGGCCAGCCATCGCAAGACCCGGCCCTCTTTCGTGCGTTTCTCCCACGGATCGCGGCCCGTTCGGACGTCGTGATCAACCTCACGACTGGTGGCGCCCCCAACATGTCGGTGGAAGAACGCTTGCAGCCGGCGCTGCAACTCAAGCCCGAGGTTGCCTCGTTGAACATGGGGTCCATGAACTTCGGCCTCTATCCGATGCTCGCCCGGCACGCGACGTTCAAGCACGACTGGGAACGTCCGTACCTCGAAGGCTCCGAGGACCGCGTGTTCCGTAACACGTTCAAGGAAATCCGCTACATCCTCGAATCCTGCGCCGACAACGGCACACGCTTCGAGATCGAGTGCTACGACACGAGCCACCTCTACACGGCCGCGCACTTCATTGACCGCGGCATCCTCAAGCCGCCGTTCTTCATCCAGTCCGTGTTTGGCCTGTTGGGCGGGATCGGCACGCACGCCGACGATGTCATGCACATGCGCCGCACCGCGGAGCGCCTGTTCGGCAGGGACTACTACTGGTCCGTGCTCGGCGCCGGTCGCAGCCAGATGCCGATTGCGTCGATGGCGGCGGCCATGGGCGGAAACGTTCGCGTTGGCCTGGAGGATTCACTCTGGGAAGACCGCGGCAAGCTGTCGACCAGTAACGCCGAGCAGGTCAAACGCGTGGTTGGCATTCTGAAGTCGCTGAACCTTGACGTGGCATCGCCGGACGAGGCGCGCGACATGTTGCAGCTAAAGGGCCGCGATGCCGTCGCGTTCTGACCGGCCGATCTTCCCCAAGGGCTCACGAATAGTTTCTCCTGTCTTATCCAAGGAAACGCTCATGTCTCATCCTGTTGTCTTGATCACCGGCGCGACCGCCGGCATCGGCCGTGCGACGGCGCTGGCCTTTGCAGCCAAGGGCGCGCGACTGGTCTGTTCCGGGCGGAATGCCGCAGCCGGAGACGCCCTCATCTCCGAACTTCGGGAGATGGGTGCGGAAGCAGACTTCCTGGCGGCCGATGTCAGCCGTGAGGACGATGTCATGCGTCTTGTCAGTCATGCCATCGAGCGCTTTGGCGGCCTCGATATCGCAGTGAACAGTGCCGGGACGGAAGGCACACCGGGGTCGATCGTCGAGCAGACCGTCCAGTCGTACGCGACGACGTTCGATGCAAACGTTCTTGGGACGTTCCTTTGCATGAAGCACGAGCTGAAAGCGATGATCGCGCAACAGCGCGGAGTCGTTGTCAATCTGTCATCCACGATGGGCAGTCGTGGCAATCCGCGCAATCCGATGTATGTGGCGAGCAAGCACGCGATCGAGGGCCTGACCAAGTCCGCGGCCCTCGACGTCATCCAGGCGAATGTCCGCGTCAACGCCGTGGCGCCGGGCCCGATTGAAACGGCCATGCTCGGACGCATTGCCGGTGGCGCGGATCGGCTTGCCTCCGTCGCTGCGACGATCCCTGCCGGGCGCGTTGGCACGCCGGAAGAGGTCGCCGATGCAATTCTGTTCCTGGCATCCGATCAATCGACGTACATCACGGGGCAGATCCTTCATGTGAACGGCGGGAAGACCGCGGGGTAGGTCGGCGGTGTCCCGGGGCGCGGTCAAGGGCCCCGGGAATGCCGGGGCTTCGGCGCGCACTGCAGCGATCAGTAGCGATCAGTACCTGATGGTGCCAGGGCTCCCGCCAGCGACAGAAATGGCATCGCCATTGATCGCTACACTCACTGGCGATGCAAGGAATGCCACGACGGCCGCAACCTCGCGGGCTTCCACAATGCGGCCCAGCGAGTTCCTTGCCGCGGCCCAGGCTTCGAATGCCGCGTCGGTTGTCTCCGTCCGCGTCGCTCCGGGATGGACCGCCGTGACATTGATGCCCTTCGGCCCGAGTTCATCCGCCATATTCTTGGTGATCGCAGCCACGCCGACGTTGCGCAGCGTGGCAATGGGGCGGCCGGTGCGATAGATCGCCAAGCCACCAATGTTCACGATCCGTCCCCAGCCATTGGTGATCAGGTGTGGCGCGAGCGCTCGCGCGGTGCGCAGATAGCCGATCACCTTGATGTCGATATCTTCAATGGCTTGCGCATCGTCGATTTCATCGAGCCGGGAGGCCGATGAGATTCCACCAGGCAATGCCGCGGCGTTGACCAGGATGTCAATGCCGCCCAAGGCGGCGATCGCCTGCTTCACCATGCTATCCACGGACACCTTGCTGGAAGTGTCCACGGTGAGTGGCACGATCCGTCTTCCTGTCAGCGTCGCCAGCTCGGCAGCCGTCGCTTCCAACGCCGCGCGTCCACGGGCTGCCACTACCACGTCGACGCCTTCCTGCGCGAGCTGGAGTGCAATCGCCTTGCCGATCCCCCGGCTGCCACCAGTGACTATCGCTCGTTTGTCCTTCAGACCAAGATCCATGGTTCGCTCTCTCCAGTATGCGGACAACGTCAGTGAAGCCGGAAGTCGCCTCAAGTCGCCCCAAGTCGCATCAAGGCGCTTCCGGTCGAACGCTCAGAACACGTGTCGAATCCCCAATGCCGCGCCGAACATGGATTTCTGTCCGTTGGCCAGCGCATAGGAATTGCCCAACGCCAGGCTGGTCGCGAAGCCGCTCGCTGCCGATTCCATCGCCAGGCCGGCGTTCCTGCTGTATGCCGTGGTCAGATACACGTCGGTCCGCTTGGAGAAAGCATAGTCTGCGATCAGGGCAATCTGCCAGGGGTTGGCCACGCTGTTGTTGCCTCCCAGGTTCTTCACGTTCTGATAGTCATACTCGAGCGTGAAATCCAGCGCCGACGAGAACCGGTATTGGCCACCAATCCAGTAGAAGTCATCGCGCAAGATCGTCGTGCCGCCTGGATCCTTGTTCTGCCCCCATCGGTAGCCACCCATCAGTTTCGCCGTATCGTTGAACGCGTAGCTGGCCATGACAACGGCCTTCTTGAACGTGCCATTGCCCGTGCCGATGGTCGGATTCCACTGGTCGTAGCCAATACCCAGCCCGACCGGCCCAGCCAGATAGCTCAAGGCGGCACCATAGGCCGAATCGCGGCGGAACTGGCCCGGTACTTCACCGGCGCCACCCGCCGTCGGCACCGTGGGGTAGGTGGACGGCAGTGTCGTGCCAACCCCGAACGACCAGTCCGCCTGCGCGGTGAAGGGGCCGAACGTCCCGGAGTACTTGACCGTGTTGTCCTGGCGGAAGTTGGCTCCCGCCACCACGCCCGTCGGCTCATACTGCGTGGCATATCGCGCCGGGACGAAGTTGGCCATGGTGGAGAAAATCGATTGGTACTGCCGGCCGAACGTGAACACACCGAAGCGTGTGTCGAGGCCCACGAAGGCCTGGCGCCCAAACATGCGTCCACCCTGTTGCAGCGTGCCGGTATCGGCATTGAAGCCGTTTTCCAGCACGAAGATCGACTTCAGGCCGCCCCCGAGGTCTTCGACGCCGCGAAGACCCCAACGCGATCCGGAGTAGCCACCAGAATTCTCGCGAAACACCGTCTGGGGTGGGCCGGGGTTGTACCCGTTACCTGCCTGCGGCACGGCCCCGACGTGGTTGACGTACTCCACGTTCACATCGACCACACCGTACAAAGTCACGCTCGATTGCGCGTTGGCCGCACCACACGCACAAGCGGCAGCCAGGGCAAAAAGTCTCTTGTTCACCAGCACTCCTCCACGTTCATTGTTTTGGTTTCCAGGCTGGTGACGCGCGGGCGCCACCGGCATGGAACGTTGCCAGGGGTCCGAATCGAAGTCCGGTTCCCGTTCTTGCGCAGAACCCGCGCGTTTATCCATGGACGAGCACGGCTCTCGCCCTTTGTGTGAGCGATAGCGTTCGTCCTGTCTTGCGCTTGGATTTGCAGTAGGGCTACGGGCAAGGCAGATCAACGGCTTGCTCCGCTTTGCGTCGCGAATTCCACTCGCCGTCGACGCAAGACGCCGGGCACCGTGGGCGCCTGGCGGTCGTCAATCCACTAGTCGATCTGAATCCCCGCATCGGTGGCGATCTTCGACCAGACATCGAGGTCGTGGCTGACCGTCTCGCCGAATTGCACCGCTGTCTTCACAGGCGGGGGGCCAAAGTTCATGGCCTTCATCGTGGCTGCGAGATCCGGGGATGCCTGGGCCTTGTTGACCTCATCGGACAACCGTTTCACGATCGCCGGGTTGGTTCCGGCCGGTGCGAACATGCCGAACCAGCCCACCGCATCGAACGCGTAGCCCTGTTCCCCCATGGTCTTGACGTCCGGTAGCTGCGGCGCGCGAACGTTGCCGGCAATGGCAATGGCGCGGACCTTCCCGGAGCGCAGGAATGGGACTGGCGCGCCCGGGTCTGTCCAACCGATCTTCACGATTCCCGAGGACAGGTCGGTCAGCAACTGGGTCGAAGTCCGATACGGGACGTGATCGGTCTTCATGCCGGTCTGCTTCTTGAGCCATTCCATCATCAACTGGCCTGACGATCCCGTGGCCCAGGTTGCGTAGCCGTACTTGTCCGGGTTCGCCTTGAGCAGCTGGATGAGTTCCGGCAGGCTATGGACCGGCAGGTCGTTGCTCACCAGCAGTACCACGCCACCCGAGGCCGTCTCGGCGATGGGTACGAGGCTCTTCTTGGGGTTGTAGGGGATGGTCTTCAGTACGGCCGGGGCAACGACCATGTTCGATGCCGTGGTGTAAAGGATCGTGTATCCGTCAGCAGGCGCCTTGACGACCGCGTTGGTCCCGATGACGCCACTGCCGCCTGGCCGGTTATCGACAACGACAGGTTGCTTCAGCGCGATCGACAGGCGTTGCGCCATCAGGCGCGCCAGCGCATCGACTCCGGACCCCGCCGATGACGCCACGACCATCTGAATCGGGCGCGACGGCCAGACGTCCTCAGCCAGTGCCTGCGCTGAAGCGCACAGCGCCAGAAGCGCCGCGGTGCCCAGCACGACCGCAGCCGGTTTTTGCATGCGTAATGCCATTGTCTACCTCCATGTACTTGGTCTTTTGACGGTCGCTCAACCGATGCGTGAGGTCGATGCGTGAGGTCGACGCCAGCCCCGGGGGCAGGGGCTGGCGTCCGGCCCGGCTGGCTGACTTCAGGACGGCAGGTTCTCCTGCTTGCGCAGGAAGCCCTGGTTGGCGCCGTTACGATTCGGCGAGAAGCCATTGGCCTGAAGCGTCTCTTCCACGGTGTCGTAGAAGACCCCAAGCTTGAGGATTTCCCGTGTCTGCTTGGCTGTGGCGATGGGGCGACCAAACTCGCGGGAGATGCGTACCAACTGCTTGATTTGCTCGACCGAGCTCATCTTTCCAGTGCGGGACTGGTTCCAGAGCACGTCCTCGATGCCGCACCGAACGTGCAGGCCCAGCGCGATGCCAATCATATTGATGGGCAGCACGTTCAATACCGAGCTCTCCACCGTTACCACGGCGCCGTCCGGCACGGCACGCAGCATATTTGCCAGGTTGAAGATGTTCGCCTGATCCATGCCACCACTGATGGCCACCCAGTTCATCACCAGCGGCCCCTTGTAGACGCCGCGGCGAATCATTCGCTCGATCGTTTCGAAGCTATTGATGTTGTAGCACTGGAACTCGCTCTGGATGCCGGCAGCGGTCAGACGCCGGATGTGCTCCTCGGCCCAGCTTGGGTTCGAGGGCACGACCATGTCCTTGTAGGTCTTGTAGAGGTGCGGAAAACCGCGCGAGACACCCTTGAAGTCGTCGAGACCGGCGTGTTCCGTCACGTTCATCTGTGAAGTGTTGACGGTGACCGTTACCTGATCGGGTTTCGGATCGAGTTCGGCGAGCATGTGTCGCGTGTCATCGCTGAGCCATTTAGCGTCCTGGCCCTCTTCCGGCGCGAAGCTGATGGAGCCGCCCACCTGGATCACCATATCCGGCACGGCGGCGCGCACGCCCGCAATCAGCTCATTGAACATCGACAGACGCTTGCTGCCCTTGCCGTTGGCCTCGCGCACGTGCAGATGCAGCACTCTGGCGCCGGCTTCGTAGCAGTCCACCGCCTTCTGGATCTGTTCTTCCATGGTGACCGGAATGTCTTCCGGGAAATCTTCGGGAATCCAGCCCGGCGCATACGGTGCGGCGGTGATGATCAGCGGCTGCTGGTTCTCGGGGTACAGGTGGCCGTCAAGGAAATGCATGGTGATGGGTCTCCGGATGAATGATGAATAGCGGGGATGGCGAACGGGATGCTCCCCAGGGAAGGGCAACCGTCAGATGGCGAAAATGGACGAACCGACAATCTTGCGAGCCTCAAGGTCGCGATGCGCCTGCACGGCATCCTCCAGCGCGTAGCGGCGATTGATGTCGATGCGAATGCGGCCTGCGGCCACGTGGCCGAACAGTTCATCGACCAGCGCCGCCTTCTCGGCGGGATCGGCGATGTAGTCGGCCAGGGCCGGTCGCGTCAGATACGCGGAGCCCTTGCGGGCCAGAATTGCCGGGTCAAACGCCGGAACGGCTCCGGAGGCGAAGCCCACGCATACCAGCAGGCCACGGCGCTTGAGTGAGTCCAGCGACGACATAAAGGTGTCCTTGCCCACGCTGTCGAAGACCACGGACACGCCTGCGCCATCCGTCAGTTCCCGCACACGACTGGCCACGTCTTCATGGCTGTAGTTGATGGTGTGGTCGCAGCCATGGGCGCGCGCCACTTCGGCCTTGGCATCGGTGGAAACCGTTCCGATGACGGTCAGCCCCAGCAATTTGGCCCATTGCGAGAGGATCAGGCCGGCACCACCCGCGGCCGCATGGAGCAGGATGGTGTCGCCCGCCTTGAAGGGGTAGATCCGGCGCATCAGGTACGCGGCTGACAATCCCCGCATGGTCATGGCTGCCGCGACTTCGCAACTGATCGCTGCCGGCAGCTTGATCAGCGGGTCGGCGGAGATCAATCGCTCGGTACTGTAGGCGCCCAGCGTGGGTGTAAAGCCCGTGTAGGTCACGCGGTCGCCGACGGCAAGATGCGTGACGCCGCTACCTATGGCCTCGATCACGCCGGCGGCTTCGTTGCCAATGCTGCTGGGCAGTGGAACCTTGTAGAGACCGCTGCGAAAGTAGGTGTCGGCAAAGTTCAGGCCGACGGCCACGTGACGGACACGGACCTCGCCCGGTCCCGGCTCACCAACCGTGGCGTTCTCAAAACGAAGGACGTCGGGGCCGCCCGTTTCATAAATCCTGACGACTTTCGCCATGTGGTCTCCTGTCTGCTGTCGAATATGGAGGTCCACCTGTGGCGTGCGGATCGAGCGCGTCAGATGGACAACCTGTGTGGTGAATCATCTGATCTGGCCCAACTTTCCGCTTTTCCGTGCATGTCTTGAACTTTCCCTTTTGCGACAGGGATATGGCTGGCGTGGTCACGTTGGGGGAATCGGCTCGCGGGCGCGTTGCCGCCGTATTCGCCCCCGTCGACGTTGAGCGTGCCGGTCGCGGCGATGGTCTGGCATGTGCTGATTGCGTCATGCCGTCAGGCCGCTGAGCAGGGAAGGCGTGCAAGACGCGGCCGCGCATCTATAATCCGGCATGACTTCTTCAGCCCCTACCTCATTCGCCACGCTGCCGCTGTCCGCGGCCATGCAGGCTACCCTCGTCCAGCTTGGCTACGACGCCATGACGCCGATCCAGGCCGCCAGCCTGCCGCTCGCGCTGGCTGGTCACGACCTCATCGCCCAGGCCCGCACCGGCAGCGGCAAGACTGCGGCGTTCGGGCTCGCCCTGCTGCATCGTCTCGATCCGCGTCCGCTCGACGTACAGGCGCTGGTGCTCTGTCCCACGCGTGAACTGGCCGATCAGGTCACACAGGAGATCCGTCGTCTCGCCCGCGCCGAAGACAACGTCAAGGTGCTGACGCTCAGCGGCGGCTCGCCGATCCGGCCGCAGGTGGAGAGCCTTGCTCACGGCGCGCACGTTGTCGTAGGCACGCCGGGCCGCATCATCGATCACCTCGATCGCGGAAGCCTGAATATCGATGCGATCAACACGCTGGTGCTCGATGAAGCTGATCGCATGCTCGATATGGGCTTTCACGACGACATCGCATTTATCGCCAGCCACGCACCGAAGGACCGGCAGACGCTGCTGTTCTCGGCCACCTATCCGGCCGCCATCGACAAGCTCGCCCATCGCTTCCTGCGCCAGCCGAAGACGGTGAAGGTGGAAGAGGCGCACGACGCGGCCACCATCACCCAACGCTTCTACGAGGTGGAGGAGGGCGATCGGCTCAACGCCGTCGGCCGATTGCTCGACCATTTCCGCCCGGCTACCACTCTGGCCTTCTGCAATACGAAGGCGCGCTGCCGCGATCTGGCCGACCTGCTGCGCGCGCAGGGCTATGCCGCGCTTGAACTGCACGGCGACCTCGAACAGCGCGATCGCGACCAGGTGCTGGTGCAGTTTGCCAACCGGAGCTGCTCGGTGCTGGTCGCCACCGACGTGGCCGCACGCGGGCTCGACATCGCGCAGCTGGAAGCCGTGATCAACGTGGACGTGACACCCGACCCCGAGGTCCATGTCCACCGCGTCGGCCGTACCGGGCGCGCTGGCGAGGCAGGCTCGGCCTTCAGCCTCGTCAGCCTGGATGAAATGGGTCGCGTCGGCAACATCGAGCAGCACCAGGGCGGCGAGTTCGAATGGCACGCGCTTGAAGAACTGACGCCGTCAGGCGGCGGGCGCCTGCTGCCACCAATGGTCACGCTGCAGATGCTGGGCGGGCGCAAGGAGAAGATCCGGCCCGGCGACATCCTCGGCGCGCTGACCGGAGAGGCCGGCTTCACAAAGGAGCAGATCGGCAAGATCAGCGTGATGGAGATGTCGACCTATATCGCCGTGGACCGCGCCATCGGACGCGAGGCGGTGAAGCGGCTGAACGAAGGCAAGGTGAAGGGCCGCAAGGTGAGAGTGCGAATGCTGACGACCGATCAGCGGTAACTCGGCTGAGCCATCCCAGCGAGCCTGGCGCAGCGGTGATCAGGATAGGTGCGACTGATCCGATCGCAAACGCCAGGTCACCGGCGCTACCGTCACCACAAGGTCGCCACGCCGGGGTTCGAGGGCCGGTCTTGCTGCACCTGACCCCGTGATCCGGTGGGCTTAGAGGCACGATCAAAATGATTCTGGCGTCGTTGCGCGGCCTTGCCGTACTACTTGTACTGTCTGCGGCCGCGCGCCTAGCCAGAACCGCTTCGCTTCTTTTTGATAGCGCCTCTTAGTGCGGTATGGCCCCGTAGACGGCCCGGATTGCGGCGATAAAAGCTGCCGATGATTCCAGCGATCCATTGCGTGCCGCCACGGCTTTGCCCGCTTCTGCCGAAGCGCCGCGAGGCGCTGAATCAGGACTCGAAGAGAATTTCACTACGCTCAGTTCCTTTTTCGGATTGATGTAGATCTTCTGCCCGAACCGGCCGCTCGCCTCCACGGAGCCATCGCCGTCGTTCACCTGATACCAGTAGTCACCATATGCGTAACCCGGCCGGCCAGCCGCGAGGCGGCCCTTGGCGAACCCGGCCTGGTTTCCGCGCGGGCGCAATGCGGCACGGACAGCCTGAACGGGAATGCCCGCGTCGGCATCCCCGGCCTGCGCGCGCCGGACTGCGTCGGCAAAACGGGCCGCATCGCGCAAGGTCGTGCTCAGGCCACCGCTTGCCATTTCTGTTCCGAGTGAGTCGACCTGAATATAAGCGTCGTCCTGGGCCAGCTTCGACCAGACCGTTTCCTGCGCCAGTTCCGCCCACGATTTGCCAGAGATTCGGCGCATCGCCCATGCAACAGCTTCCGGCGATCCGTTCTGGTAGAACCAGTAGTCTCCAGTGACGGCCCCCTTGTCGGTGGAGACGGTCTTGAGGAAATCGTAGATATTGTCCGGCGCACCCGCGCGGCGCGGGATGATTCCGACCGCGCCGAACAACCCCAGATCGGGCGGAAGCTCTGGCGAATACGCGACGGGCACTTCCATGTCGAGGTTCTGCGCGAGCGTGGCGTCGCCGAATGGATTGCCCGCCAACTCGGGCACATAGGTGGCCAGCCTTGCTTCGGGGTCAAACTTGCCATCGACAATCAGCATGGCCGCCATCAGGCCCGTGAGCGATTTGGTCATCGACGCCCAGATGTGCGGCTGAGCGGGTCCGAAGCCATCCAGATACCGTTCGAAGACAATCTGCCCCTTGTGCAGCACGATGAAGCCATCGGTGTGGGTGTCCCGAAGGTAATCGGACAATTTGACTGCCTGTCCTTCCACATTGAATTGCAGGTTATCGAGACCTGCTGCCGGCCGCTCCGACAGCGTCATTGGCGTTGAAGCGTGCCGAACTCCCGCCGTCGGCGAGGTCTCGCGCGCATGACGGAAGGCCCAGCGCATATATGGTGGCTGGAATGCGTTGGTCTTGGTCACACGCATGGCTGGAGACGGGGGAAAGCCCTCCATGACACCGACGTCCTTCCGGTCGTTGCTCTGGTCGCGGCCCAGCGACTGTGCCGCGACCCCGCCCGTCACGGCGAGCAGCGCTATCGTGGCGATTGCCCTGCACTTACGCTGCCAATGAATGCGGTGGCGAGGCACGGTGTCCATTCTTTCTCCTTTGCAAAGCGTGCTCCGGAGTATGAAAGCGAGGATTCTGCCCCACAAGAAACCGAGGGGCATCGACTCATAACTGATGGGAATCCCTTGCGGTCCGGATTCAAGCGTCATTTCTTTTCAGGAAATGCCCCGCTTGCTACGCCGGAAGAATCATTTAGCGGATGGGCATCGTGCTACCTAGACTATCTGGGGGGCAATACCCCGCGTGTGAGTCTGTGCTCACAGTAAGGCACAAGAAGACACAAGAAGGCACAAGAACGCAAAAGAAGGGGGTGCCATGAAATCCGCAATTTCCTATCTGGCTGCCCAATTCTGCTTGCTCTTCACACTCGGGTGTCTGTCACCCGGCGGACTGGCGCAAGTCGCTCGGACCGAGGTCATTCCTGTACCGACTGTCACGATGTCGGACCAGGAATTTCTGGCCGGTGTCGAGGGCGGGCGGCCGGCAACGATTGCGGGCGAACTTCGGCTCCCCAAGGCCGGGGCGGACCGGCTCCCACTGGTGATTCTGCTGCATGGCTCAGGCGGTATCGGTAGTTCGGTGACCGACTGGGAGCAGGATCTTCTGGGGATGGGCGTCGCGACGTTTGTCCTTGACAGCTTTTCTGCCCGTGGCATCACCAGCACGATCAACGACCAGACCCAGCTACCTCGCCTGGCGCAAATGGAAGACGCCTTTCGCGCGCTCGCGATTCTTTCAAGGCACCCGCGTATCGACCCGACGAGAATCATGCTCGTGGGGTTTTCGCGAGGCGGGCAGAATGCGCTTTATGCAAGCCTGAAACGGTTTCACCGATTGCACGCGTCACCCGGAACCGAGTTCGCGGCCTATGTCGCCTTTTATCCCGACTGCTCCTATACGTATCGCGAAGACGATGACCTTGTTGCAAAGCCGTTAAGAATTCTCCAGGGCAGCGCAGACAACTACGACCCGGTTGGCCCGTGCCGCGCATATGTCGATCGGCTAAAGGCGAAGGGTAACGATGCGATGTTGATCGAGTATCCAAAGGCCAATCATGCCTTCGATTCGCGGGCGCTCGCGTCGGCCGTGCAGCTTCCGCGCGCGCAAACAACGCGGCATTGCAGGACGGTGGAGTTGGAGAATGGGTTGCTGGTCAACGCCCAGACCAGCAAGCCTTTTACCTACGATGACCCGTGCGTCGAGCGGGGAGTGACCGTCGCCTATGACGAGCAGGCAGCAAGGGAGGCGAGGCAGGCGCTTCACGAGTTGGTGATCGCGGTGCTAAAGCCGGGTGCCGTCGCAACCGTAACGCGCCCGTGATCGTTGTGGCAGTTGCCACGGAGGTGCGGTTGGACAGACGGCGCGGACGCGCTGAAGTGGTGCGGCTGTCGTCGGCCCGTCACCTGAGGCAGAACGCCCGGTGCGGCCTTTCGGCCGCACCGGGCGAGTTCATTGCGTCAAATGAGGGTTGAGGGCTACTTGTCGGAGTCGGACTTGGCGCCGTCCACGAAGGGGTCGAACTTGCCGGTGCGCGCGCCGTCGGTGTACGGGTCATACTTGCCCGCCTTCGCGCCCTCGGTGTACGGGTCGGCCTTCTGGTCCGGCACCAGATTGGATTGCGCCGACGTGTTCGCGCCCTGGGTGTAGGGATCGAACTTGTCGCCGGCCCTGGCGCCGTCGGTGTACGGGTTGTACTGGTCCGACTTCGCGCCTTGCGTGTAGGGGTCGAACTGCTTCTTGTCCTGGGCATGTGCCATCGGCGCGGCCACCACGGCCGCCGTGGCAACAATCAGGCTGGTGAGGAGGATCTTGCGCATAGTCGCCTCGCGAGATGGGCGCGAATCACTTGCCTGGCCGGGTGCGCCCAGAATGCCATCGGGCAGGCGGCATGACGCGGAGGTCAGTCCCTTGCAGCATAGTCGTTACAACGAAGAACGACGATCTCCGCGTGATGTCGCCGGAACGAATCTGCAACCGTTGGTTACGTCGATGACGCGGCCTTACCTTTGCGAGGATGCGGCGTCTCGCGGATGGACGATGCAGGAACGTCTTCCACCTCGCCCTTCGGTGCTGTGGCAGGCATATCGGTGAGGGCCGCTGGCATCAGTGACAACGGTGTTGGCAGCACCGGCAGTCCGAACATGTGACCCCAGGCATCCATCCATGCGCGCTGCGTGGAGGCCGTCAGTTCGATCATGGCCGTGGCGTAGCGCAGCGGGATCGACAGGAACGGGATCTGGCACGACCATTCGCGCACGTAAAAGTCCTCGGGGTCCTGCGGCACGAAGCACGATGCCCAGTCGAACTGGACTTCCTCGAACATCGAACGTGTGAAGTCGGCATTGAGGCCCATGAACTTGTGCCAGCCCTCCATTGCGGTGTGATCGAACGACGTCAAGGCCTGGAACGAGAATGTCGGCATCGGCCACAACGTTGCGGCAGCCGGTGGGGTGCTTTGCATGGTGGAAGCTCCGTTTGGGTACACGTGGTGATCAATAGCGTGGCAAGCGAGGACTGTGCCTGCCATCCGCCAGATGACGGTGCATGTGCGATGACGGTAGCGTCACCGCGCTGCACGGCGAGGACGATGTCGACATGCTCGACCATCGTGCCCACCCGGTCAACCCGCGTACAGGGCACAATACCGGGGGCTTGTGACAGGAGAGGAAATGGAACTGCGGCAGTTGCGCTACTTCGTGCATGTGGTGGAGCTTGGCAGCATGGGACAGGCGGCCCAGCGGCTTGGCGTCGTCACGTCCGCGTTGAGCCAGCAGATCAGTCGCCTCGAGAGCGAGCTATCCACGCGGCTGCTGCAGCGCACGTCGAGCGGCGTGGTGCCGACCGACGCGGGCCTGGCCTTCTGGCGTCAGGCGCAACTGGCGCTGCGCCACGCGGACGATGCTGCGCGCGCGGCGCGGACGGCGCGGCTGTCAGGCCACGTCAGCGTGGGCATGGCACCGAGCACGCTGGCGGTGCTGGGGCCTCCGTTCATGGTCGCGATGCGCGAGCGTTATCCCGATATCCGTCTTCATCTGGTCGAAAGCCTGTCAGGCAACCTGGCTTCGATGATTGGCGCACGCCAGCTCGACCTGGCCGTGCTGTTCCAGCTCGAAGCGGGTCAGCGCTGGAGCACCACGCCATTGCTCGAAGAGCGGCTTTTCCTGATCGCGCGCCCCGATCAGCCTGGGTTGCCAGCGGCGAATGCGGTGCGGCTCGAGGACATCGGCGACATCCCGCTGATTCTGCCCAGCAGCGCGCACGGCCTGCGCGCCGTGCTGAACGCGGCCGCGGCCCGTCACCAGCGTGCGCTGAACGTGGTGGCCGAAATCGACGGGCTGGCCGTCCTGATGGACGCCGTGCGTGCCGGCATTGGCGCGACGATTCAGCCTGGCGCCGCCGTGGCGCGCCATCTGGGCGACCCGCTGGCGCTGATCGAGATCGCCGATGCCAGCGTCAGGCGTCCGAACCTGCTGGTCAGCCTGTCGGACGACGAGCTGTCGCCGGCCGGCCTGGCAGCGCGAGGCGTGCTCGAATCGGTGGCCCGCCAACTGGTCACGGCCGAACGCTGGCCCGGTGCCACCCTTCACAAATCCTGAACACCTCCCGCCGGCACGGGGCTGGTGCAGGCTTCGCCACCTTCGTAAAGTCTCAGGGATCAGGCATTTCAGAATTCCATAGTTCCCCGAGGAGACTCGCATGACCCCATGCATGGCGCGCCGCACGGCGCTCAGGATGCTGGCGGGGGCGGCCATTGCCATGGCTGCCGTCCCGACCGGCTCCGCATTTGCCGCCGACCACTGGCCGTCGAAGCCGATCACGCTCGTTGTGCCGTTCGCGTCGGGCGGCACCACGGACATCATCGGCCGCGCAGTCGGACAACGGCTGGGCGAGGCGCTTGGCCAGCCCGTGGTGGTCGACAACCGTCCCGGCGCGGGTGGCACCATCGGCGGCGCGCTGGTAGCGCGTGCGAATCCGGACGGCTACACGTTCCTGCTGGCGACCGTGGCCCACACCATGGCCCCCGGCATCTACAAGACGCTGCCGTACGATTTCCAGAAGGATCTGGAACCGATCGGCATGGTGGCGCTGACGCCCAACGTCGTGCTGGTGAACACGTCGATTCCCGCCAAGAACGTGCAGGAACTGATCGCCTACATCAAGGCCAATCCGGGCAAGGTGAACTACGGTTCGGCGGGCATCGGCAGCACCGAGCACTTGTCCGGCGAGCTGTTCCGCTCGGCTACGGGCACCGATATCTCACACGTGCCCTACAAGGGCGGCGCGCCGATGATGACCGACCTGATCGCGGGCCAGATCCAGATGGCGATCGAGACCAGCCCGTCGGCAAATCCGCACGTGAAGAGCGGCAAGGTCAAGGCGCTGGCCGTCACGTCGGCCAAACGTTCGCCCGCCTATCCTGGTGTGCCGACGGTGGCGGAAAGCGGCGTGCCCGGCTACGAGGTGACCACGTGGTATGCGCTGATGGCGCCGCGCGGCACTCCGGAGCCGATTCGCCAGCGCATGAGCGCGGAACTTGCCAAGGTGCTGAAGCAGTCGGACGTGCAGAAGCGCTTCGACGATCAGGGCGTGACGGCTGGCGACATGACGCCGCCGCAGCTTGCCGCCTTCATCAAGACCGAAACCACCAAGTGGACCAAGGTGGCGAAGGATTCGGGCGCGAAGGCCGAGTAATCAGCGGTATGGCATCGGGGTGGTCATATCCCCGGTGCCGCCAGGGGTATAGGGCTACAGGGCGCGCCGGATTTCCGACACACCGAACGCGGCCAGCGCCACCCCGGCCGCGCGATCAATCCATTGGCGCACGCGCATCCCCAGCGCATGACGGGCGCCACTGACGATCGTCACCAGCACGCACCACCACAGGATCGAGCCGCAGAACACGCCGAGCACCGTCGTCATCGCGATCGGGGTCGAGAACGCGCCACGCGGCGCCAGTGTGGCGAACAACGCGGCGAACATGATGATCGTCTGCGGGTTGGTCAGTGTCAGCAGCAGCGCGCTGCCAAAGGCCCGTACGCCGTACCCGTTGCTGTTCAGCGTAGCCGCCTGGTCGGTCGGCTTCTGCAGGAACGTGCGCAGCCCCAGGTAGACCAGGAACAGCCCGGCGGCCAGGTGCAGTGGCTTGTCGTAGGCCAGCATGAATTGCGAGACGCCTACCAGCCCCAGCGCCGCCACCAGTCCGTAGATCGCGTCGCCGCAGGCAATGCCGAAGCCGATGGCCAGCCCGGCGCGGGGCCCGTCGGTCAGCGTCCGCCGGATGCAGAGCATTCCCATCGGGCCGACGGGGGCGGCCACGGCCAGGCCCACGCCGGCAGCGGTCAGGAACAGGGCGGGTAGCGACATGCGGCGGCTCCGGGGTCAATACGTTGGGAAACGATTCGGCGGCGTATCACCGGTGAGGTGGGTCGATTCTAGCCGTCAGGCCACGGCTTGCGGCGTGGCCCGCGTCATCAGTTGCGCCAGTTCCACAGCGGGCATGGGCCGCCCGAACAGCCAGCCCTGGCCGTAGTCGACGCCCTGCTCGCGCAGGAAGTCGGCCTGCATCTTGTCCTCGATGCCCTCAGCGATGACCTGCAGGCCGAGCGACTGCGCCATCGCGATGATGTGCGGCGCCACGGTACTCGACGCGGCCTCCTGACCGATCGTGTCGACGAACGACTTGTCGATCTTGAGCGCATCGACCTTGAAGCTCTGCAGGTAAGACAGGCTCGAATAGCCGGTGCCGAAGTCGTCGATATAGACCGGGTGTCCGGCATCGCGAAACGCCTGGATCGTGTCGCGGGCCACGTCGGGCTCCAGGAAGCCGCGCTCGGTGGCCTCGATGCGGATTTGCTGGGGCGCGATGCCTGAGCCGCGCAGTCGCGCATTGAGCACGCTCAGAAAGCGCCGGCTCTTGAGGTCTTCCACGCCGACGTTGATCGACACGTAGAACGACGGGAACCGGCGCAGCAGCGTGCCGAGTTCCGACAGGATAATGTCCAGCACCTGGTCGGTGATCTGCTGGATCAGTCCCGCGTTCTCCGCCATCGGAATAAACAGGTTGGGCCGCACGAGCCTGCCGTTGCGGCGCCAGCGGACCAGCGCCTCCACGCCCACCCAGTGGTTGTCCGACAGCGAGGCGATCGGCTGGTAATGCACCACCATCTCGTGGCGGCGCACGGCGCTGCGCAGTTCGCCTTCCAGGCTGAAGCGCCGCGTGGCGCGTCGCCAGACCAGGATACCGAGCGGCACGCCGGCGGACAGTCCCACCACGAGCCCGCCGATCAGCAGCGACTTCCAGTTGGCCAGCAACGCCGCGCGCGGGGCAAGCACCACGACCGCCAGCGGCATGTTGCGTGATTTACGCAGGACGATCGAGGCGTCGTCTTCCTGCGCGGCGTCGGCGCCTGACCCATATGAGTGTTCCGAGTAGGCCTGCTGCAGCCGCGTCAGGTTCGCGCCCTGCGTTGCCGAGAAGATACGGCCGGCATCGGTCTGCACCACGGCCAGCATCCGTGATTCGCGATCGACGACATCGACGAAGACCTGCGAGTCGAGCCCAACGTTGTTGCCGTTGCGGCCGATCAGCACCACGTGGCGCTGGGCGTTGAACGGAACGGGCTGGTCGAACCAATAGTCGAGCCCGTCAGGCGTGCGCCAGTCGGGCGGCGGCAGGGGGAACTGTCCAGGCTCGATGGGGCCAAGCAGCGCCGAGCAAAGCCGTTTGCCGGCGCGATAGATGCCGGCGTCCTGAATATAGGAATAGGTGTAGGTGATGCGGCGAAGCTGGACCAGGTTGGCGGGTGTGCATGGCTCGTCCCGGAGCATCTCCATATCCTGCAGCGCACTGATTGCCTGCGTCATGACCAGTTCAGCCCGCCGGGTCGCGGCATCGGCAAACACGCTCAGTTGGTCCGCCTCGCGCCGGTTCGCCTCGAGCTGCGCCATGAACACACCGATTCCCACGGGAAACAGCGTGGCCAACGTCGTCAGCGCGATCGTCACCACCAGGAACCAGCTTCGCTGCATCGGGGGCCCTCACGAGACTGCGCTGCACGCGGCGCCTTCGGTGGGCGCCATCCATTGACCAACTAGTACTGAGTGGAGGTGAGCTGCAACAGGGAAATCACTGCCGTTGTGGGGAGCATAGCGAACAATTGCCGATCATGTCTGATACTTTTTTCGGCGGCGGCAAGCGCCCCGAACGCCGCTACCACGGGTTTGGCGGCGGCAATCCGTACAGCGTAGGGGATTTGACTGCACCCGGTATATCCGTCATGCGGGTGAGACGGAACCGGGGCGGTGGGGCGGGATGCTACTTCTGGAGATGCTGGCCGGGGACGATCGCCTCGACGCGGGCCATGCCTTCGGCAGGCACCGTGGGTTCGCCGAAACCGCCGGGTGCGCCAGGTGCGCCCGGTGGAAGGCCGGGCGGTGGCCCCGGCGGATGGCCTGGCTCGCGTGGCGGCGTGGCGGCGGGATCGACCACCAGCGTCAGCGTGATCACGTAGCGGTCGCGGGCTTCGCGCACGGCGCCCAGCACGGTATCACCGGCCATCAGCGCGATACCGTCATTGCGGTTGAGGACTTCGCGCACGCCCTTGCGGCGGTACGTCGGCAGTTGCGTATAGAGATACTCGCTGAGCGCATCGGGCAGGAAACACTGCGTAGTCAGCAAAGTACGGCTGCCGTCGAATACCTTCATATGCAGATGCGTGGCGCGCCCGGCGTACCAGCCGGGGTAGATGGTGCGGAACACCGCCACGCCGTCGGCGCCCGCCGGCTGGCTTCCGCGCAGGAATGTGCGGTCCCGCATGGACACGCGCTGGCCATGGTCATCCACCTGGCCCGCATAGCCGGAATAGACCCCCGAGGCATTGCAGTGCCAGAGGTCGACGCGCCTGCCCGCGAGCGGCCGGCCGTGCATGTCGACCACCGTGAAGCGGACTTCCACCGGCACGCCGGGCTGGCCTTCGGTGATGTCCTGGCGGACCTTGCCGGCATCGAAGTAGAACGGCCCCTCGGTGGTCTGCGCGGTGAGGGACAGAAGCGCGGCAGGCGTTTGCGCCGTGGCCATGCGCGATGCGGCCATCAGGCCGGCGCCGCCAAGTCCCATGGCCAGCAGATGACGGCGGCGCCCCGAGGGCCGGGGCCGAGAGTCTTCGGGCATCACACGTTCCGTTAGGGCGATGAAGATGTGGGATGCCAGTGTAGTCCGGGCCGGGGCGCGCAGTATTTCTGCCTGGTGTCGACCCGGCTACACTTCGGGCGACGACGTCAGACGGCGGATTTCAGCACCGCGCCGGTGGCGAAGAAGCTCTGGAGGTTGTCGAACACCAGATCGGCCATGGCGGCACGGGTCTCGTGCGTGCCGCTGGCCACGTGCGGCAGCAGCACCACGTTGTCGAGCGCGAACAATGCTTCGGGCACGTGCGGCTCGCGCTCGAACACGTCGAGTCCCGCGCCCGCGATGCGCTTGTCGGTCAGCGCGCTGACGAGCGCGGCTTCGTCCACCACCGTGCCGCGTGCGATGTTGATCAGATAGCCCTGCGGCCCGAGTGCCTCCAGCACGCTGGCCGAGATCAGGTGCCGCGTGGACGGGCCACCCGAGGTTGCCACCACCAGGAAGTCAGCCCAGCTCGCCAGCGCTTCGAGCGACGGCTCGAATCCGTAGTCCACGCCGTCCTGCGGCTTGCGGCCGAAGTAGCGCACCTCCATGTCGAATCCGATCGAACGCCTGGCGATGACCCGTCCGATGCGGCCCATACCGACGATGCCCAGGCGCTTGCCGCTGACGCGCGTGGTCAGCGGATACGGGCCCTTGGGCCATTCGCCGCGCCGCACGAAGCGGTCCGCGGCGCTGACCTGTCGCGCGGCGTCCATCAGCAGCGCGAACGCGGTGTCCGCCACGCAGTCGTTGAGCACGTCCGGCGTGTAGCCGACCGCGATGCCGCGCGCGCGGGCCGTCTCCAGATCAAGCTTGTCGGTGCCCACGCCAAAGCTCGAGATCACGCGCAGGTTCGGCAGCGCGGCCAGCATTGCGGCATCGACGCCAATCGCGGCGCGCGTGGTCATCGCCACGAACTCGCCACCGTGTTTTGCCAGATAGCCGGCGGGATCGGTCTCGGCCCAGAACGGATGGACATCGAACTGCTCGGCAAGCTGGGCTTCGGTCTTTTCCGGGAGTCGGCCATGCTGAAGGAGGCGGGGTTTCATGCGAGAAGAGTCCTTGTTATCGGTGTTTTGGCTGGGTGCGGGTCAGTCCGCGCTCAGATGATTATCGGCGATGATCTTTGCATAACGCTTTCGGTCCTGGGCGATGATGGCGGCGAACTGCTGCGGCGTATTGCCCACTGGAATCGCGCCTTGCTCGATCAGTTGCTTCTTCACGTCGGGCATGACCACCACCTGCTTCACGCTGGCGGCGATCTTGTCGACGATCTCCTTCGGCGTGCCGGCCGGCGCCAGCAGTCCCACCCATGAGCCCGACTCCGCGTTCTGGATGCCGGCTTCGGCCAGCGTCGGCACATCTGGCATCGACGGCGAGCGCACGGTGCCGGTCACGGCCAGCGCGCGCAGCTTGCCGGCCTTTACGTGGCCGGTAGTTTCGAGGATCGACGCGAACAACATGTCGACGTTGCCGGCCATCAGGTCGGTCATCGCCGCACCGCCGCCCTTGTATGGGACGTGGAGCATGTCGGTGCTGGTCGCCGCCTTGAAGATCTCGCCAGACAGATGCGGCGAGCCGCCGGTGCCGGAACTGGCAAACGTCAGCTTGCCCGGCTTGGCCTTGGCCAGCGCCACGAGTTCCTTCGGCGTATTCGCGGGCAGGCCCGGCGTGACCACGAGCGCAAATGGCAACTCGGCCATCATCGTCACCGGGACGAAGCCGTCAGGGTTGTAGGAGAGCTTCTTGTACAGGAACGGATTGATCGATTGCGTGCCGACGTTGCCCGCCACCAGCGTGTAGCCATCGGGTTTGGCGCGCGCGGTGAGTTCCAGTCCAACGTTGCCGGCCGCGCCGGGGCGGTTGTCGACGACCACCGGTTGTCCCCGGAGCTGCGACAGGCGCTGGGCTACAAGGCGCGTGCCGATGTCGGTGCCGCCACCGGGAGTGAACGGCACGATGATCGTCACGGCGCGTGTGGGCCAGTTTGTCTGCGCGGGGGCGGTGACGGAGAGCGTGGCGGCGCAAAGCGCCACGGCAAGGCGGGCTGTCTTCAACATGGGGTCTCCCGATCGTTATCGTTATCGTTTGTGATGCGCTCCCCTCGCCCACGTCGTAGGAGAGGAGAGATCGAACGCGTTACCGCCCGTGTTCCTTCCGCCAGACCGCGAAATCCTCACGCGCCTTTTCAGTGGTGGGCGGATACAGCCCGATGATCGAGCGGCCCTTGCGTACCTCCTCGGTCACGAAGTCCTCGAACGCCGTCATCTCCACCGCCTCGGCGGCGATGTCCTCCACCATTTCCTGCGGGATCACGACCACGCCTTCCGCGTCGCCGACGATCACGTCGCCGGGAAACACCGCCACATCGCCGCAACCGATCGGCACGTTGAATTCCAGCGCCTGGTGGAGCGTGAGATTGGTCGGAGCAGATGGGCGATGGTGATAGGCGGGCATCGCCATCTGGGCGATTTCAGGAGAATCGCGAAAGCCGCCGTCGGTAACGATGCCGGCGCCGCCACGTTGCATCAATCGGGTCACCAGGATCGAGCCCGCGGATGCGGCGCGCGCGTCTTTCCTGCTGTCGATCACCAGCACCGCGCCGGGCGGGCATTGCTCGATGGCCTGGCGTTGCGGATGGTTCGGATCCTGGAACACGGTGATCGGATTCAGGTCCTCGCGCGCCGGGATATAGCGCAGCGTGAACGCTTCGCCGACCATCGTGCCGGGGTTGGACTGGATCGGCCGCACGTCCTGGATGAACTGGTTGCGCAGTCCGCGCTTGAACAGCGCGGTGCACAGCGTGGCGGTGCTGACGGTTTTCAGCGCGGCGAGCAGGGCAGGGGTGAGCTCGGACATGGCGGGTTCAGTAGATGCTTGGTTCGCCGGCGGCTTCGCCGAAGTCGGTTTGCAGGAAATCGAAATCGCAGCCGTCGTTGGCCTGGCGGATATGGCGCGAGAACATCCAGCCGTAGCCGCGCGAGTAGCGGGGTGGCGGCGGTTGCCATGCCGCGCGGCGGCGTTCCAGTTCTTCGTCGGAGACTTCCAGATGGATGCTGCGCCGGTCGATGTCGACCGTGATCAGGTCGCCGGTTTGCACCAGCGCGAACGGCCCGCCGATGTACGCTTCCGGCGCCACGTGCAGGATGCAGGCGCCGTAGCTCGTGCCGCTCATCCGTGCGTCGGACATGCGCAGCATGTCGCGCACGCCCTGTTTCACCAGCTTCTTCGGAATCGGCAACATCCCCCACTCGGGCATTCCCGGTCCGCCCTGCGGCCCCGCGTTGCGCAGGATCAGCACATGATCGGCCGTAACGTCGAGGTCTTCGTTCTCGACCGCTGCCTTCATCGACGGGTAGTCGTCGAACACGAGCGCCGGACCGGTATGTTTGAAGAACCGCTTTTCGCACGCGCTCGGCTTGATCACGCAGCCGTCCGGTGCGATGTTGCCGCGCAGGACGGCCAGCGCGCCTTCCTGGTAGAGCGCGTTGTCGCGCGTGCGGATCACGTCGTCGTTGTAGACCTCGGCCCCGGCGATGTTCTCGCCCAGCGTGCGGCCGGTGACGGTCAGCGTGTCGAGATGCAGCTTGTCCCGGATGCGGCTCATCAGTGCGGGCAGCCCGCCCGCGTAGAAGAAGTCTTCCATCAGGTACTTGTCGCCGCTGGGCCGGATGTTGGCGATCACGGGCACGTGGCGGCTCATGCGGTCGAAATCGTCGAGGCCGATGTCATGGCCCGCGCGGCGCGCCATGCTGATGACGTGGATGATCGCGTTGGTCGAGCAGCCCATGGCCATGGCGACCGCGATGGCGTTCTCGAACGCGCGGTGCGTCTGGATGCGTGCCGGCGTCAGGTCTTCCCACACCATCTCCACGATGCGGCGACCCGATTCGGAGCACATACGGATGTGATTGGCGTCCGCCGCCGGAATCGACGACGCACCCGGCAGCGTCATGCCAATGGTCTCGGCGATCGCCGTCATCGTGCTGGCAGTGCCCATCGTCATGCACGTGCCGTGGCTGCGCGCGATGCCGCCCTCGATACCGATCCACTCGGCCTTGCTGATGTTGCCGGCGCGGCGTTCGTCCCAGTACTTCCATCCATCGGAACCGGAGCCGAGTACCGTGCCCTTGTAGTTGCCGCGCAGCATCGGCCCGGCCGGCACGTAGATCGCCGGCACGCCGGCGCTGGTGGCGCCCATCAGCAGGCCCGGCGTGGTCTTGTCGCAGCCACCCATCAGCACGGCCCCGTCGATCGGGTGGGAGCGGATCAGTTCCTCGGCCTCGATCGCCAGCAGGTTGCGGTAGAGCATGGTGGTCGGCTTGACCGAGCTCTCGGACAAAGAAATGGCCGGTAGCTCCACGGGGAAACCACCGGCCTGCAGGATGCCGCGCTTGACGTCTTCCACGCGCTGCTTGAAGTGCGCGTGGCATGGGTTGATGTCGGACCACGTATTGATGATGGCGATGAGCGGCTTGCCCATCCATTCATCGGGCGAGTAGCCCATTTGCATGATCCGTGAGCGGTGCCCGGATGAGCGCAGATCGTCAGGCGCGAACCAGCGCGCGCTGCGGAGTGCGTCCGGCGTCTTTCTATGAGCCGTCATCTTGTCTCTTCCACGTTGGTATTCGTCATAGTCGTCAGTTGTCATACGACTATTGGCTGGCACAGTGTACTCACCGACGCAACCGGGCGTCAATGCAAGTCAGATATGTGGCGGTTGGGATTGCGCGACAGAAAATTCGCCCGATGCGCCACATTCATGGCGTGTCGGGCGTGAAAATTTGTCATGAATATCTCGAAATTGATAGATTTCAGATATTCATTTCTCGGTAATCAATGATGTCGAGAGTCGTGATTTCGAGCAGCGAGCAGCTCGGCCAGGTGCTTCAGGGCGCGCGGAAGATCGCGGGCCTTTCCCAGGCAGATGCCGCAGCCCGGCTGGCTATCAGCCAGAGCCGCATCTCGCACCTGGAACTCAACCCCGAGACGATCAGCGTGGCGCAACTACTGGCGCTGCTGGCTGCCTATGACTTCGATCTGTTCGTGGAGCCGCGCGCGTTGGACGACAAACCGGACGACAAGCCGGACCACAAATCGGACCACAAGCCGGGCACCACCTTGAGCGACGCGGAGATCGACCGGTTGGAGTGGTGAGGTCGTGAGGTCGTGAGTTGTGCGGTCAGGGGGCTGAGTGGTTCAGGGCAGGTAGCCCAGCAGGCGCCACCAGAGATAGTCCAGCGGCAGCAGCGCCACGATCGTGATGGCCGCCATGGTCAGGCACAGGCGCGTGCCGTGCCGCAGGCCTACGCCGCCCAGCTGCATTGCGATCATGATCGGCGGTGACTGGTACGGAAAGAACACGGTAGAGAACACCGGCACCTGCAGCATCAGCACGGATTCAAGCGGCAGTCCGGTGGCCTTCGCCAGATCGGCGGCAAGCGGCGTCAGCACGGCCGGCAGGGCCGGCAGCGTGGACAACATGCCGATGACGGCGCCCATCGCGCCAATCGTGCCGACATTCGCCGCAGTGTGACCGGGCGTCATCGGCAGCCAGTGCAGCAGCCCCGCGCTGATCGCGCTGCCCAGGCCCGTCGATTCGACCACCGCGCCCAGCCCCAGGAAGCCAGCCACGTAGATCAGCGGTACCAGGTGGACCTGCTCGGTCATGGCCTTGGGCGATACCAGCCCGATGCCCGGCAGCAGGCAGATGATGCACGCTGCCAGCGAGATCCACGCGGGCGAAACGCCATGCCAGGCATCCGTGGCGAAGCCCGCCACGGCCAGCGCCAGGATGATGGCCAGCGCACGCTCCTGCGGCCCCATCTGCGTGCGGACGCTGGCGGCTTGCGGCGCGATCGGCCCGCTTTCCGGGAACATGCGGCAGATTACCCAGATCAGCACCACGGTCTTCAGCACGCCGAGCACCGGGAAATGCAGCAGCAGATAGCTGCCGTAGCTCAGGTTGATGCCATAGAGCGAACTGGCAGCGCCCAACAGCACGCTGTTCGGAATATTGGCGGGCAGGATCGACGTGGGCGGCATGTAGCTGGCGGCCGCCACGGTCAGCACCATGCCGATGCGGCCGTTGGAGCCGGGCGCGAAGCCAAGGCGGTCGGCCAGCGCCAGCACGATCGGCATCAGCAGCAGCACGCGGCCCGTGGTGGAGGGCATCAGGAAGGCCAGGCCCACCGCGCTGAGCGCCACCGTGGTGATCACCTGCGGATAGGTGCCAACGCGCTTGTGGAAGATGATGTCGGCCAGCCGCAGCGCCAGTCCCGTGTTGCGCAACGCCACGCCGGTGACGGCGCCACCAAACATCAGCCACCACGCGGTGGACGTGAATCCCGAGAACACCACCGTTGGCGGGGCGATATGGAACACCACTGCGGCAAGGAAGAACAGCAGCGTGGCGGTGGGCTCCGGTAGCGCCCCGACCGCCCAGCAGCACACCGTCGACAACACCAGCGCGCCGGCCCAGATCAGCGCGGGCGGCGCCTGCAGCCACTGCCCTGCGATCCATACCACGCTGATGCACGCGGCGATCAGCAATGCGGCGCGGATCGAATCGGCCGGGCGGCCGCCGAGCGGCGCAGGTTTGGGTGGTGGGGTTTCCTGTCGTGGCGCGGTGTTGTCGGGCTGGCCGGTATGGCCGGGAGAAGCTGACATCGGGGTTGTCTCGCTGGCTGCCGGGCGCAACGTGGCGCCGGCCTTGTTCTGAAGATGGTGCGGAGCCGCTATCGTAGTGGTTGTCCTGGTGTGCAGGCAACTGCCCATGCGATCCCGCGTAACTGGCAGGTCTTGGGTCTTGCTTAGCGGGTCTTGCGAAACGTCAGGTTGATTCGCTCGCTTCCGGTCAACGCATGATCGCCGTCGGCCAGTGGGGCGATGCCGTGGAAGACGAGCCGGGACGGCCCACCCCAGACCACCACGTCACCATGCGCGAGCCGGAATCGGTCCGGCCGGTCGGCGCGACGCAATCCACCCCAGAGGAAGACGGCCGGCAGGCCCAGTGAGACAGAAACGATCGGTGCGCGCAGATCGAGTTCGTCACGATCCTGATGCAGCGACAGGCGCGTGCCCGGCAGATAGCGGTTGATCAGGCAGGCATCGGGCGCGAAGCCGGGATAGCCAGCCGCTTCCGCCGCGTGTTCGGCCAACGACCGGAACACGGCAGGCATGGCCGGCCAGGGCCGTCCTGACTCCGGATCGACCGCATCGTAGCGATACCCAGTGCGATCGGACACCCAGCCACGCTCGCCGCAATTGGTCATGGCCACGGACATACGCAGGCCGCCCGGCGTAATCAGATGGCGGAACGGCGCTTCGGCACTGATCGTCTGCACGGCGGCGAGCAGTTCCGGCCCCGTATCCCGCGCGAATCCATGCAACACCACGGCGCCCGGCGCAAGCGTCTCCACGGCAGGCGGGGCGTTGGAATCAGCGGGAAGGGCGTCGAAGAGGTCGAAGGTCATGGCGGGCATTTCGGGTACCTGGGATGGTACTCGGGATCGCAGTTGCCGTTTTCCTGCCAGCCACGCCTACTTCCCACCCACCTTCGCCAACCCTTCCAGCAACGCCTTGTGGAACGCCTGCGGATCCTGCATCTGCGGTGCGTGGCCCATGTCGGGGAATTCGACCAGTGTCGTGTTCGGAATCGCCCTGGCGGTCGCTTTCGCCAGTTCGGGGTAGTGGCCGAGCTTCGCCTGCACGTCCGGCGGCGCGGCGTCCTTGGCGATGGCGGTGGTGTCCCGGTCTCCGATCATCAGCAGGGTCGGGGCCTGGATCGCACTTATTTCATAGACCACGGGTTGCGTGAAGATCATGTCGTAGAGCAGTGCCGAGTTCCACGCAACGATCTGCTTGCCCGGGCCACGGTTCATGCCGGCCAGCATCTGCACCCAGGGCTCGTATTCGGGCTTCCACTGGTTCACGTAGTACGTCGATTTCTCGTAGTTGCGAATCCGCTCGGCCGTCACGTTGAGTTCGCGCGCGTACCACTGGTCCACCGACAGCGACGGCACGCCCTTGGCCTTCCAGTCCTCCAGGCCGATCGGGTTGACCAGCACCAGTTGCGCGGTTTCCTTCGGATACATCAATGCATAGCGCATCGCCAGCATGCCGCCCGTGGAATGGCCCATCACGGTGACGTCGTGCACGCCGATCGAGGCCAGCAGATCGTGGGTATTGCGCGCGAGTTGCTGGAACGAATACTGATAGTGCGGCGGTTTGGTCGATTTGCAGAAGCCGATCTGATCGGGGGCGATCACGCGGTAGCCGGCGGCGGTGAGCTGCTGGATGCTCTCCTGCCACGTGGCAGCGCAAAAATTCTTGCCATGCAGCAGTACCACGGCGCGGCCGTTCGGCTTCTCCGGCTTGACGTCCATGTAGGCCATCTCGAGCGGCTGCCCTTGCGAACTGAAGCGATATTGCTGAACCGGATAGGGGTAATCGAATCCCTCGAGTTGGGGACCGTAGGCCGGGCCGCTATCGGCGGTCTGGGCAGCGTGGGCAGCTTGGGCGAGTGGGACGGAGAGGGCGATGGCTGCGAGCAGCAGCGGACGGACTTTGAGCATGGTGCGCAGGGGGCGTGCGGATCGGGAGGGGAATCGTCGCACAAATGCCCATGTCGTGCTTGGGCGGCCCCTCGGCCTTCTGCCCTCGTGGGCGAGGGAGTGCGCGCCGGCGCACGCATCAAGCGCGAGTTGTGTTCTCCCTCTCTCCCATGAAATGGGAGAGAGGGAGAACCCGTGGCGCAGTCGAATCAGGCAAACGTATCGACTTCCCCACGCGCCAGCACGCGCGGTGCGCGAGGCGCTGCCACCGTTGCCTGGACCGGCGCATCCTGCGTCAGCCCGGCGGCCTGCGCGAATGCGCTGCCGCTGCCCGGTTGGCGTTGTTGCTGCTGGCCGCCGTTGCCAGCCTGGGCGAAGCCATCGCTGCCGACAGACGTTTGGCCAAGCTGGATACCGGCTTCGGCCATCGACGTGCGCAGGTGCGGCAGCGCGGCTTCCACCGCGGCGCGCACGGCCTGGTGCGGCGAGACGAACTGGGCCTGGGCCTGATCGTTGACCACATTGAGCACGACCTTGAGCGGGCCGAGGTTCGGCGGGTTCAGGTCGAGTTCGGCGGTCTGGCTGCCTTGCGTGGAGAGTCGCACCATCTGCTGGCCCAGTGCCTGAGCCCACTGGCTGTCGCCAAGATTCGGTGCGACTGCCGGGCGCGCCGCTGCTGCGGCGGCCGTGGTCTGTGCGGCGTTCGCCTGGGATTGCGCGGACAGGGCCGATGCCAGCATGGCAGCGCTGCTCGGATTCGTGGCGCCGGTGTCGGTGCCTTCACCCGTGCGTGCGCTGGCCTGCGCAATGGCATATGGCGTGGCGACGGGCGTCTGGCTGGCTTGCGTCGAGTCGGCTTGCAAGGTCGGTTGCGCGCCGTGGCCGAGGCCGGTCTGTTGCTGGCCCGCGTTTTGGCCGCGCGCGTCCTGCGCGCCCGTCTGCGCCGGGGTGTTGAGCGCGGCGGCGATCTTGTCAGCGGCGGTCGGCGTGCTGTTCTGCGCAGCCGCGCGCTGCTGGGCGATCGTGGCCAGCGTGTCCGCCGGGCTTGGCGCGGTTCCCTTGGCGGCAGTGCCGGCGGTAGTCGTGGCCGATTGCGCGTCGGCGGCCTGGGCCAACAGCGTGGCGGCATCGGTGGCCGGGTTTGCTTGCGTGGCGGTCGCGGTCGCCGCGGTCTGAGCGGCGAGCGGGAGGCCGTTGGCACCGGCTAGTCTGGCTGCATCCGCGGCTGCATTGGCCGCTGCATCGGCGGCTGCGCCACCAGTCAGTGCCGTCGTGGCGGGTGCGGCCTGCTGTGCCAGCATCGCAGCGGCCAGGGCTGCTGCTGCTGCCTGCGCGTCGCTCGAAGGCGTCGAGCCATCGTCGCTGGCTTGCGTGCTGTCGTCCTTCTTGCCGGTCGTGGCGTTGGTCTTGCCGTTGTCTTTCTGCTGCGGTGTGCTGGAAGCGCCCGACGTACTGGCCTGCGTAGTCTGCTGCCGCGTGTTCTGCGATGCGTCTTCCTTCGGCGCGCTGGTCTGGCTTGAATCCTTGGGCTTGCTGGCGACCGGTTGCGCGCTCTGCGGGGCGCTATCGCGCGCGCGCGATAGCGCGTCCTGGAATGCCTTGGCGTCCGCGGCGGCGGCGCTGGCGGCATTGGACTGCGTCAGGGTCTTGAGGGCGGCGTTGGCGGTGTTACCGATAAGCTGGCTGATATCGATCATGGTCTCTTCGTCGGATCAGGTTCGGCCGGCCGCCGGCTGGCGGGCGATGCGGGCCGCGTATTCGTCGTTGGCGCGCTGCTCGCGCCGGGCGGAGACTTGCTGCTCGCGTGTTTCCGCCCGCGTGATCAACGTATCGAACGAGTTCTGGCGGCGCTTCTGCTGCTGCCAGTTGGCGCGTCCGGCCAGCAGGTCGGCCTCGGCCTTGGCCAGCGCATTGGTCTGCTGACGGATGGCGTGGTCAAGCGAATCGAGGAAGCGCGAGAAGTCGTGCCAGCGGCTCGACGACATGCCTTCGGCGGCGATCGCTTGCATCCGGACGCGGTACTCCTGACGGTACTGTGTCAGCGCGTTGAGCTGTTGCTCGGCCTGGGTGCGCAGCCCCTGCAGTCGACCCAGTTCGCGCGCGGCCTTGTCCGTGTCGTCCTGGGCCAGGTCGGCCAGCGTATTCAGCGGATTGTGCTTAACCATGATGCGTCCTCTCGAAGAGATCGTGCAACTGGGCGATCGAGGCGTCGTAGCCGGCGCGTTCGTGAATGTCCTGCTGCAGGAAGGCCTCCATGCGCGGATACATGCGAATCGCGAGATCGAGCTCCGGATCGCTGCCGGGCACGTAGGCCCCGACACTGATCAGGTCGCGGTTGCGCTGGTAGCGCGACATCAACTGCTTGAAACGCCGCACGGAGGCAAACTGCGGCGCGTCGATCAGCGCAGTCATGGCGCGGCTGATCGACGCTTCCACGTCGATGGCCGGATAGTGGCCGGCTTCGGCAAGGCTGCGGGACAGCACGATATGGCCGTCCAGAATGGCGCGGGCGGAGTCGGCGATCGGATCCTGCTGGTCGTCGCCCTCGGTCAGCACCGTATAGAACGCGGTAATCGAGCCGCCGCCTTCGGGGCCGTTGCCGGTGCGTTCCACCAGCGTCGGCAATTTGGCGAACACCGAGGGCGGGTAGCCTTTGGTGGCGGGCGGCTCGCCGATAGCCAGCGCAATTTCGCGCTGCGCCATCGCGTAACGGGTCAGCGAGTCCATGATCAGCAGCACGTGCTGGCCCTTGTCGCGGAAATATTCGGCCAGGCGCGTCGCGTAGGCAGCGCCCTGCATGCGCAGTAGCGGCGAGGTGTCAGCCGGCGCGGCCACCACCACCGAACGCTTGCGGCCTTCCTCGCCGAGGATGTTCTCGATGAATTCCTTCACCTCGCGGCCGCGTTCGCCGATCAGGCCGACCACGATCACGTCCGCATTGGTGTAGCGCGCCATCATGCCCAGCAGCACGCTCTTGCCCACGCCGGAACCGGCGAACAGGCCCATCCGTTGGCCGCGACCGACGGTCAACATGCCATTGATCGCGCGCACGCCGGTGTCGAGCACGGTCTCGATCGGCGCGCGTGTCAGCGGGTTGATCTGCGTGCCGGCCAGCGGAACTTCGCTGGCAGCGGTAATCGGGCCGAGGCCATCGAGCGGCCGTCCGGCCGCATCGAGCACACGGCCGAGCAGGCCATCGCCAACCGGCAGCCGCTTCGATCCCTGCTCGCGCGGCGCGCCGGCGCCGACCATGCCGTTGGGCAGCGGCGACGGCTCCAGCGGATAGACGCGCGCGCCCGGTACCAGGCCGGCCACGTCCGATTGCGGCATCAGGTAGAGACGGTCCGCGCCAAAACCGACCACTTCGGCTTCTGCCGTGCGCGGGCCGCCATGCGAATGCTGTCCGGTGGGCAGTTCGATCAGGCAGTCACTCCCCACGGGCAGACGCAGCCCCACGGCTTCCAGCACGAGTCCGGCGGCACGCGTCAGGCGGCCACAGGTGCGCTTGCTGTCGATTTCGCTGACGCCGGCCGATGCGGCTGCCAGTGCGTCGCGCCAATGGCTGACATGCGGGCCGACGTGCGCGGCGGGGGCGTCGGGCGCGGTGGCCTGCGCTGGCTCGTCACGCATGGGGCGGCTCCCACGGATCGTTGCGGCCCAGCGCCTTGACCACGCGCTGCCAGCGCGTGGACAGGCTGGCGTCCATCTCGCCGCTTGCGGCGCTGGCGATGCAGCCACCGCGTGCGATCGACGGGTCGGCCCGCAGCGTCCAGCCGGCGGCTTCGAGTTCGCCGCACAGGTGTGTTTCCACCAGCGCGATGTCTTCCGGGTTCAGCAGCAGGCAAGGCGCGCCGGAGAGCGGTGGCTCGGCGGTCAGCAGTTCCCGCGCAGCCGGCAGCAATGCGGCCGGATCGAGCTCGACGGTCTTGCGCACGAGCTGGCGGGCCACGTCCAGCGCCAGGCCGATCAGCGCGTTGGAGATATCGTTGTCGACGCGGCCAAGCGCGTCGTGGAAGTTGGCGGCAAGCTGCTGCAGGCGGGCCGCTTCATTGCGTGCCGCTTCAAGCCCGCGTGCGTAGCCTTCGCGGTGCCCATCGCCATAACCTTGCGTCTGGCCCTGGTTGTAGCCCTGCGCGTAGCCCTCCTTGCGGGCCCCGTCGCGCATTGCGTCCAGCGCTTCGAAATCGATTGCCGGGGGTGGTGGCGGTTCGGCGGGCAACTGGGCCGCCAGCGCCTTGCGCAGGACATCGCGCGGATCCAGCGACTCCATCTGCCAACGCTGCCAGCTTTCGCCGCGCGAGCGTGGACGGGCAGGGGGCTGGAAGCCCTGGAAGCCGTCGTCGCTCTCGTGCAGGTTGGTCAGGCCGCCGGTCGCGCCCTTGGAGGGCGCGCCGAAGAACCCTGGATCGCCGTGGCCCGGGCCACGGCCAGCGGAAAAACCGCGGTCAAACGTAGGCATCGTCGCCTCCGCCAATCTGGATTTCGCCGGCCTCGGCCAGACGTCTCACGACCTGCAGGATGGCCTTCTGCTCGGCCTCGACCTGCGACACGCGCACCGGTCCCAGTGCCTCGAGGTCCTCGCGCAGCATCTCGCCGGCACGCGTCGACATGTTGCGGATGAACTTGTCGCGCAGCTCCTGCGGCGCGCCCTTGAGCGCGACGATGAGCGATTCGGTGGCCACTTCCTTGAGCACGCGCTGGATGCCGCGGTCTTCGATCTCCAGCAGGTTCTCGAACAGGAACATCTCGTCGATGATCTTCTGCGCCAGGTCGGCGTCGTGCGTGCGCACGCCGTCGATGACCGCTTCCTCGTGGGCCGTGCTCATCAGGTTGATGATCTCGGCCGCCGTGCGGACGCCGCCCATGCGGCTGCGCTTCAGGCTCTGGCCGGCCAGCAGCTTGGTCAGCACGTCGGTCAGTTCCTGCAGCGCGCCCGGCTGCACGCCACCGAAGGTGGCGATACGCAGGATCACGTCGTTGCGCAGGCGTTCGGTGAAGAAGCCCAGCACTTCCGAAGACTTCTGGCGGTCCAGGTGGATCAGGATCGTGGCGATGATCTGCGGGTGTTCGTCCTTGATCAGTTCTGCCACCGAAGTCGAATCCATCCAGTTCAGCGAGTCGATGCCGCCGCCCGGATCGCGCGATTCGAGGATGTCCTCGATCACGGACAGCGCGCGCTCCTCGCCCAGCGCCTTGTTCAGCACGCTCTTGATGAACGTGCTCGAATCGACGTCCAGTGCCAGGTACTGTTCGGTCTCGTTGCGGAACTCGGACAGGACCTCGGACATTTCCTCGCGCGTCACCGATGACAGGTTGGCCATCGCCGAACCGAGTTGCTGCACTTCGCGCGGCGACAGGTGCTTGAAGACTTCGGCGGCTGCATCCTCGCCCACGGCCATCATCAGGATGGCGCTCTTCTGCAGGCCCTTTTCGGGCACTCCCTTGTTAGCCTTCGTCATTTGCCATCCAAGTCTTGATTACGCTGGCGACCAGGCGCGGGTCGCGTTGCGCGGCGTCGCGCACCAGGGCGAGATCGCTTTCATATTTCGCGGCCAGGCGCAGCACTTCCGGATTGGTTTCCTCTTCCGGCGGCAGCAGAACGGCTTCGGTGGCGGCTGCCGTCTCGGTAGGCGCGGGCAGCGGCGGCGCGGTGTACTTGCGCAGCACCGGACGCGCCACCTTGAACCACAGGAACACGGCCAGCAGGGCCAGCAGCAGGTAGCCGACGCCGGTCTTGGCCAGGTCGATCATCTGCGGCTGCTTCCACACCGGCACTTCCGGCTCCGTCTTGACGTCGCTCGTGAACGGGCTGTTGACCACGTTCAGCGAGTCGCCGCGGTCGGCGGAGAAGCCCATCGCTTCCTTGGTCAGGTTTTCGATCTGGGCCAGTTCCTTGGCTGACAGCGCCTCCGTCACCGGCTTGCCCTTGGCATCGACCTTGGTGCGGTAGTTCACCACCACGGCCACCGACAGACGCTTCACACCGCCTGCTGCCTGCTGGACGTGGCGCACCACGCGGTCGAGTTCGTAGTTGGTGGTGGAGTCGCGGCGGCTGTTGCTCGGGCCGGTCTTCTCGGCCGTCTGGGTCGTCTGCGCGGGCTGGTTGGCCTGTGCGGGCGGATTCGGCTGGCCGGGCTGGCGCGGCGGTTGCGGCGTGGTCACCGGGGCCACGGCGGCGGCCGGCGGCTGGTTCGACAACGCACCGGGCACGCCACCTACAGGCGTGCCACCCTGCGAGTTCGATTCGCTGGTCTGCTGGCTGCGGATCGCGGCCTTGGTCGGGTCCTGGTTCGGTTTGTAGCTCTCGTCGGTATGCTCGACCGACGAGAAATCGACATCGGCCGTGACCTGGGCGTGGATGTTGTCCTTGCCGAGGATCGGCGCGAGGATCGACTCCACGCGCTTGACGTAGCCCTGCTCGACCTGTTGGACGTACTTGAGCTGGCTGGCATCGAGCGAACGATCGTTGGTGCCGGACAGCAGGTTGCCCTGCTGGTCGACGATCGAGATCGACTTCGGCGTCAGTTCCGGCACGCTGGAAGACACCAGGTGCGTGATCGCGGCCACCTGGCCTTCATCGACGGCGCGCCCCGGGTAGAGTTGCAGCACCACGGAGGCGGTGGGCTTCTGGCGCTCACGTACGAACAGCGTGGGCTTGGGAATCGCCAGGTGCACACGGGCCGACTGCACTGCGCCGATCGATTCGATCGAACGGGCCAGTTCGCCTTCCAGCCCGCGTTGATAGTTGACCTGTTCAGCGAACTGGCTGATGCCGAACTTCTGGTTGTCCATCAGTTCCATGCCGGTCGTGCCGCTTTTCGGCAGGCCCTGGCTGGCCAGCCGCAGGCGCGTCTCGGCCACCTTGTCAGCCGGCACCATGACCGCGCCACCACCTTCGGCGAACTTGTACGGCACGTTCATCTGCTGGAGCGACTGGATCACGGCACCGCCGTCACGCTCCGACAGATTGGAATACAGCACCTTGTAATCCGGCGCGCGGGACCACATCACACCCACGGCGATTGCGGCGACCAGCGCGGCCCCGCCCAGCATCATGGGCAGGCGCGGATTGGCCTTGACCTTTTCGAGCAGGGCCGTGCCGTTCGGCAGGGTTGCGGTCGCGTTCATGCGCGCGTCTCCGGCTTGGCTGGGCAGAATCCGCCCTTGCCACTCTGGCCTTTGCTGCCGTTAATCTTCCCGGCACGGCTCAAATCACGCTGCAGAAAAAACACGCGCACTCCCCGCGATAGTTGATGTTCATGGCCGGGGGCGGGCTGCAATGGTCGCGGCTGTTCCGCCAGATCCGGCACGGTAGCGATGATCGGGCAGAAGGGCCAACGACAATCGGCTGAATAGGGGAGGTTTTCCTGTCGATTTCGTGCTTTGGTCGGCACGGGCGGATGGGTACAGTGCGAGGACTGAAACTGGATGGCGTGTGACTCATTAGGCGCGTCGTCCGTTCGCCTCTCTCTTCAAGTTCAAGGACCCGGACGCGTCATGACCATTTCTTCCATCGAGGGCATGCTCCAGCAAATGCGCGCCACCGCGCAGGTGGCCGGCGGCGGCGCCGCGCCCCAGGAGGCATCGGCGGCAACCGAAAGCTTCGCGGGCGAGCTGCAGCGCTCGCTGCAACGCCTGAATGCCACGCAGGACCGTGCCTACGGCAAGGCCGAGGCATTCGAAATGGGCAAGGCCGGTGTGTCGCTCAACGACGTGATGATCGACATGCAGAAGGCCAACATCTCGTTCCAGACCGCCGTGCAGGTGCGCAACCGCCTGACCGCTGCGTATCAGGAAATGATGAACATGCCTGTCTAAGAAGCCGCTTCAAAAAGATTCTGGAATCGTTGCGGGGCCTTGCCGTACGACTTGTACTGTCTGCGGTCCCGCCCTTGCAGGGCGCGCATGTGCTCGCAGGCACATGCCGTTCCGCAGGCGGCTCGCACAGGAGCCGAAATCCCTGCTTCACCCTAGCCAGAACCGCTTCGCTTCATTCTGGAACGGCTTCCAAGGGCGCAGGTCCTGAGGGCATAGGGGCAGCCTGGGGGTAGCCGCTTAGATGTGGAAGACCTCTTCCACGTATCGATGGCTGCGCGGCTTGAAGGCGAGTTCGCCGCCCTCCGCGCCGAAGACCATGCAGTCTCCCGGCGTATCGCGGTTCACGACCTGTGTGCCGATCGAGATCGTCGATAGCCCGCCTATGCGGCTGCGGCCGATGATGGAGCTACCCGGATACATGACCACCCCTTCGCCCAGCACCGGCGCCACGTCGTGATTCCGACCGACCGTGCAGTTCTGGTGAAGGATCAGGTAATTGCCGTAGGTGGCCTTGGTCAGCACGATTCCCGTTGAATGGCCGAGGATGAAGATGTCCGGCATGGCGATCTCGTAGAACAGATCGATGCCGTTCAGCGCCTTGTTGAGCAGGAACAGTCGGGTGCAGGTATCCGTGTCGCCACCGTTGCGCCAGATGGTGTTGGACAGGTAGTACAGGAACAGGCAGTACTGCGCCGAATGCAGGTAGTTGAACCTGCCGTGTGGCCATACGCGATTGGCATTCAGGCAACGCTCCACCCGCGCCATCGCCTCGGCGAAATCTTGCGTGATCGCGCCGCGAACGTCCGCGCCATCCGGGAAGAACGTGCCAATCTGAGCGCAAACATAATCGATCAGGCTCGCGCGGGTATGGTTGATCAGCTCCACGGCGGAACGCTCCATGTGGTGACGAACAATGCGCCAGGGACTCGTGACGCCACATGATACGCATCATCGCCCGGGGCCAGAGTCGGTGATTGGTAGAAAAGCTGCCGTTTTTCGCCGAAGTTTGCCGGATGGGGATGGGCGGCGCGGCAGTAATCTGCGCAGACTCCAATCAGGAGCGCGCGCGCGAAATGTCGCGCGGCACCGGCGATCGACCCAAATCATGCACGACAGCTATCATGCCGTGAAGGCATCCAACTCCCTTGCCAAGGCGGAAGCGAGTTTCAAGGCGCACCAGTATGACGAGTGCATTCGCAATGCGGAGCGTGCCGACAAGCATGGTAGCGATTCGCCGCGGGCGTACTTCCTGCGCGCCGTAAGCTGTCTGAGACTTGGCAATCGCAATGAAGCGCTGCGGCTGAGCGAGCAGGGGCTCGCGCGGTTTCCCGAGGACATCGAACTGCGCGTGGTCATGGGCGAGACCCTCATGACGATCGGCCGCTACCCGCAAGCGCGTGCGGCACTCGAGCCGGTGATTGCCCAGAACCCGCCGATGTGGCAGGCGTGGGCCACCTGGTCAAGCGTGCTCTATGGCCTGCAAGACTATCCAGGCGCACGTGACGCCGCACTGCGCGGGCGCGCACTGGCGCCGAAGGAAGTGAGCACGCTGACCGCGTACGCCAACGCCATGAAGGAGACCGGCAAGGTTGGCGAGGCCGTTGGCGCGCTGCGCGAGGCGATTGCCATTGCACCGGATCAGCTTCTGCTGCGCTTCAACCTGCTGTTCACGATGTTGTTCGACGAGAACACCACCGGCTTGGATCTTCGACATGAAGCCGAGCGTTGCGCGCAACTGATGATGCCGGCAAAGCGCGGTGCCAGGGCACTGCATCCGTCTGCGGACAATGGCCGTATCAGGCTGGGGCTTATGTCCAACGACCTGATGAGCCACGCTTGCGCCTATTTTGTCATTCCATTCCTCGCAAACCTGGATCACACCCGTGTCGAAGTCTTTGTCTACTCGCTAAACGGGCACGCGGACAACATCACGGAGAAGGTCCGTTACTTTGCCGGACACTTTGTCGAGCTGGCCGGCAAGACCGTGAAAGAGGTTGTGGACATCGTGCGGGCTGACCAGCTCGACGTACTGTTCGACCTCGGCGGATACACGCGCAATACCCCGCTGACCTACATGGCGCATGGTCTTGCCATGAAGCAACTGACATGGATCGGATACCCCGGCACCACCGGCATGCCCGGCATGGACTACCGCCTCACCGAGGCGATGGCCGACCCCGAGGGCAATGAGGCGTTCTGTACGGAAGAACTGTTGCATGCCCCGGCGATTGCCTCGTACTTTCCGCTCGTTGCGCGTCCGCTTGATGCTTATGCGGCCGCATACCGGGTGCGGCCGACGCCCGCGCTGGAGAACGGTCACATCACGTTCGGTTGCTGCATCAACCTGGCAAAGATCAGCGCGCGCACGCTCAGGCTCTGGAGTGGCGTGCTGGCACGCTGCCCTGGCAGCCGGCTGCTGGTGGAGTGCTCGGGTCTCGACAACGACGCCGTGCGCGTACCGTTGCTCGAGCGCATGGCGGCTGCGGGGATTGCTGCGGAGCGCGTCATCTGTGTGCCGCGCGAGGGCAAGAACCAGTACGTGCTCTATCACCGTATCGACGTACTGCTCGACACCGCGCCATTGACTGCGGGCGCCAATGCATGTGATGCCCTTTGGATGGGCGTGCCCCTTGTCACGATCGCCGGCCAGGCCTTCCATGAGCGCATATCGGCGTCGTTCCTCAATACCATCGGCTTGCCCGGGCTGATCTGCACGACGGACGATCAATACATCGAGACCGCGGTGGCCCTGGCATCGGACGTCGCGCAGCTTGACGCGCTGCGCATGTCGATCCGGACGCGGTTCGAAGGCAGCGCGCTGTCCGATGCTGCCGGGCTGTGCCGCTGGCTGGAGGAAGAAATGGCCAAATGGGTGTCCGCGTATCGCACGCCCGGCCAGATTGCGCGGCCCGATGGTGAGGGCTTGTTCTTCGGCGGCCGGTGGATCTCGATGGAGGAAATCGCCACGTCGCTGGTCGGTATCATGGCTACGTACGACACGGACGCTCTGGCGAACCTGCTGGAGAACGTCTCCGCAAAGTGGAGCAAGCACTGGCTGGTGGCTTATGCATTGTCCGAGCTGCTCTATCAGCAAGGCGACAAGGCTGGCGCGCTGGACCTGCTGATCGACAGTGCCATGCTGCGCAAGTACTCGCTGCCACTCTACCGCCTGCTGCTGGCGCGCCTGGACGAACTTGGGCAGGACAAGTCGGCGCTTGCGGCTTTCCTGCAGGAATCGTTCGGCCTGGATGCGGCGGTTGTCGAGGCGATGCCGGTTCCCACGATCCACGAGATCACGGGCGTGCCCGCCCGTGCGGAGCAGGCCGACGAGGTGGCGGCATGAAGGCTGTCATCCTGGCTGGCGGCCTCGGCACGCGCATCTCCGAGGAGTCGCACCTGCGCCCAAAGCCGATGATCGAGATCGGCGGCAAGCCGATTCTCTGGCACATCATGAAGACGTACTCGCACTACGGCATCAATGACTTCGTGATCTGCCTGGGCTACAAGGGCTACATCATCAAGGAGTACTTCGCCAACTACTTCCTGCACATGTCGGACGTGAGCTTCGACATGAAGAACAACCGCATGGAAGTGCTGCAACGGCACGTGGAGCCGTGGCGCGTCACGCTGGTGGATACGGGCGAGTACACGATTACCGGCGGCCGTCTCAAGCGCGTGCGCGAGTACCTCGACAACGAGCCGTTCTGCTTTACCTATGGCGATGGGGTATCGGACGTCAACATACGCGCGTTGCTCGACTTTCACCTCAGCCACGGCAAGCCCGCCACCGTGACGGCGATCCAGCCACCGGGCCGCTATGGCGCGCTCGACATGCATGGATCGGAAGTGCGCAATTTCCAGGAGAAGCCCGCAGGCGACGGTGCCTGGATCAATGGTGGCTACTTCGTGCTGGAGCCGTCGGTGATCGACCTGATCGACGGGGACGGCACCGCGTGGGAAGCCGAGCCGATGATCCAGCTCGCGCGGCGGGGCGATCTTCAGGCGTTTTCGCATCGTGGCTTCTGGCAGGCCATGGATACGCTGCGCGACAAAAATCTGCTGGAACAGCTCTGGGCGTCGGGCAATCCGCCATGGAAGGTCTGGAAGTGACGCACTTCGGTGATATCTACCGGAGACGCCGCGTGCTCGTGACCGGGCACACCGGATTCAAGGGTAGCTGGCTCGCGCAGTGGCTCCATCTGCTTGGTGCCGAGGTGACCGGTGTTGCGCTGGACCCGGCCACCACGCCGAGTCTCTGGGGCGAACTGGACCTGACCCATGCGGAGCGTTGCATCGATCTGCGTGGCGACGTACGCGAGTCGCGAACCGTCGATGCCGCGCTCACGCGCGGCAATCCAGAGATTGTGTTTCACCTGGCGGCACAGCCACTGGTGCGCCGCTCGTATCGCGATCCGCTGGAAAGCTGGTCGACCAATGTGATGGGCACCGCCAATGTGCTCGACGCCTGCCGTCGCATCCCCGGTGTGCGCGCAGTGGTCGTGGTGACCACCGACAAGGTCTACGCGAACCGCGAGTGGTCATGGGGATACCGCGAGTCCGACCGGCTTGGCGGACACGATCCTTATGCCGCGTCGAAGGCGGCATCGGAGCTGGTGGCCACCAGCTATCGGCAGAGTTTCTTCGCGCAACCGGACGCACCATTCCTGGCCACGGCGCGTGCCGGCAACGTGATCGGCGGTGGGGACTGGTCCGAGGACCGGTTGATTCCAGATCTCGTGCGTGCGACCTCGCGTGGGGAATCGCTGGAGATCCGTTCACCGGGCGCGACACGTCCGTGGCAGCACGTGCTCGACTGCCTGTCCGGGTATCTGCTGCTAGGACAGCGGCTGTTGCAGGGCGATGCGGCGTGCGCCGATGCCTGGAACTTCGGCCCGTCCGCGCATGACAACCGGACGGTCGAGGCCGTGCTCGGCATGATGCGCTGCCACTGGCCGGCGCTCGAATGGCATGTGAGTGCCACGCCGCGCCCGCACGAGGCGAACCTGCTGTATCTCGATAGCGCGCGGGCACGCAGTGAGCTTGGCTGGCAGCCGGTGTGGCAGCTCGAGCAGGCGCTGGCGGCCACGGCGGGCTGGTACCGGACTTCGCAGGATGGCATGGCAAGCATCACGCGCCGCCAGATCGAGGACTACATGATCGCCGCCGCGGCTGCCGGCGTGTGCTGGGCAACGCCATGATCGTTACACCGCTGCCCATCGCCGGCGCGGCGATCGTAGACACCCGGCGGATCGAAGATCAGCGCGGCGCGTTCGCCCGGCTGTTCTGCGCGGACGCGCTGGCGCCCGTGCTGGGCGATCGCCGGATCGTGCAGGCCAATCATTCGCATACGCGCGAGGTCGGCGCGTTGCGCGGGCTTCATTTCCAGTTGGCGCCACATGCGGAGATGAAGCTTGTGCGCTGCCTGGCCGGCCGCGTATGGGACGTCATGGTGGACCTGCGCGCGGGATCGCCAACATTCCTGTGGTGGCATGCGGAAGAGCTAAGTGCGGAGAATGCCCGCATGATGGTGATTCCGGAGGGCTGCGCGCACGGGTTCCAGGTACTGGAACCGGACAGCGAACTGATGTACCTCCATACCGCAGCCTACGCGCCGCAGGCCGAACGTGGCCTGCGTCATGACGACCCCATGCTTGGCATCCAATGGCCGCTGCCGGTGGGGGAACTCTCCGCCCGCGATGCCTCCCACCCACTTCTCAGTGCCGGCTTTGCCGGCATCGTGCCATGAACTGCCGACACTGCAACGCCGAACTTCGGCACGTGTTTCTGGATCTCGGCTTCGCGCCGCCGTCCAATGCCTATCTGGATCACGCCGAACTGAGTGCGCCGGAAACGCATTTCCCGCTCAAGCTCTTTGTCTGCGATACCTGCTGGCTGGTCCAGACTGAAGACTACGCGCAGGCCGACGCGCTCTTCCGGCCCGACTACGCATATTTCTCGTCCACATCGCGGACGTGGCTCGAGCACGCGGCGTGCTATGCGGCCGACATCACGCGGCGGCTGTCGCTGGGACCTGACAGCCTCGTGATCGAGGTAGCCTCCAATGACGGTTACCTGCTGCGGAACTTTGTGGCTGGCGGCATTCCGTGCCTGGGCATCGAGCCGACGACGAGCACCGCAGATGCCGCCCAGGCGATCGGCGTGCCGACGCTGCGCGAGTTCTTCGGCGAAGCGCTGGCGCGACGGCTGGTCGCGCAGGGCAAGCGTGCCGACCTGATCGCGGGCAATAACGTCTATGCCCATGTGCCGGACATCAACGATTTCACGCGCGGCCTGAAGGTCGCGTTGAAGCCGGGTGGCACCATCACGCTGGAATTCCCGCATCTGATGCGGCTGATCGAGCAGACCCAGTTCGACACGGTCTATCACGAGCATTTTTCGTATCTGTCGCTGTACACGGTGTCACGCATCTTCGCGCAGGCGGGGCTGCGCGTGTTCGACGTGGAGCGGCTGAGCACGCACGGCGGCAGTCTGCGTGTCTATGGCTGCCATGACGATGACGCTCGCGTAATGTTGCCCTCGGTGGCCGGGTTGATCGAGGAAGAGGAGACATTCGGCTTGCGCAGCCTGGACATCTATCTCGCGTTCCAGGCCCGTGCCGATGCTGTCAAGGATGGCCTGCTGGCGTTCCTGCTCGAAGAGAAGCGGGCCGGCCGTCGGGTGGCCGCGTACGGCGCTGCCGCCAAGGGCAATACATTGCTCAACTACGCGGGCGTGCGGCCCGACCTGCTGCCGTTTGTCTGCGACGCAGCCGCCTCCAAGCAGGGAAAATTCCTGCCCGGCAGCCATATTCCCATCTGCGCGCCGTCAGAACTCGATGCCCGCAGGCCCGATACCGTGCTGATCCTGCCATGGAACATTGCCGATGAAGTGGTGGCGCAGAACCACCGCGTTGCGGAGTGGGGAGGGACCTTTGCTGTGGCGGTGCCGGAGATCCGGAGACTGCCATCATGAGTACGGCGCCGCATACAGGCTCCATGGACACCACGGGCACGCTCGTGGTGTCCCAGCCGATGTACTTCCCCTGGGTCGGCATGCTCGAGCAGATTCGCCTGTGCGACACCTACGTCTTCTATGACGACGTGCAGTTCGCGCGCGGCTTCATCAACCGCGTTCAGGTCAAGACCCGCGATGGCGTGCGCTGGTTGACCGTGCCGCTACGCGACCGCCATCGCCACAGCCTGATCTCTGACCTCAAGATCGACGACAACACCGACTGGCGCAGCCGGCATCGCGATGTGCTGCGCCAGGCGTACCTGGGCACGCCGCATCTGGATGACATGCTGGCGCTGGTCGATGCGGTCTTCTCGCAGAACGCGACGACGCTGGCGGCGCTGTCGCGCGCGTCTGTCATGGCGCTGGCGCATTACTTCGGGCTCGATGCCGGACGGCAATTCCTGGACGCGTCGGCGCTCGGCGTTGGCGGGGAGAGCAGCGGCAGGTTGCTGGCGCTGTGCGGGCATTTTGGTGCCAGCCGTTATGTCACCGGACACGGGGCGAGGCACTACCTGGACCACGAGCGCTTCGAGCGCGCCGGCGTGGTGGTCGAGTATATGGACTATCAACTGCGTGCCTATCCGCAGCGCCACGGCGCGTTCACGCCCTACGTCAGCGCGCTCGATCTCGTCGCCAACTGTGGTCGCGAGGGTGCGCAGTACATTTGCTCCCGCACGGTGTCCTGGCAAGCCGCAAGCGCAGAGGCTGTATCAGCCGATGCCATCCTAACGCCCGCACTGGAGGTCACACTGCCATGAAACGTATCCCTGTCTCGGGGCCCTCCATCAGCGAGAAGGAAATCGCATACGTCACCGACGCTGTGACCAATGCCTGGTACGCCAACGCCAACGTGTACCACGAGCGCTTCGAGCGCGCCTTCGCCGAATATCACGGCGTCAGGCATGCCGTGGCCTTGCCATCCTGCACCTCGGCGCTGCATCTTTCCTTGCTCGCGCTCGGCATCGGACCCGGCGACGAAGTCATCGTCCCGGATTCCACGTGGATCGCCAGCGCGGCACCGATCCAGTATGTGGGGGCGACGGCGGTGTTTGCGGATATCGACCCGCAGAGCTGGTGTCTGTCGGCGGAATCGGTAGAGGCATATGTAACGCCGCGTACCCGCGCCATGATCCCGGTGGACCTGTACGGCAACGTGCCCGACTACGCTGCATTGCAGGCCATCGCACGCCGGCATGATCTGGCAGTGATCGAGGATGCGGCCGAGGCGGCCGGAACCTGGTCCCACGGTCGACCAGCCGGAACCTTCGGCGCAACCGGGACGTTCAGCTTCCATGGTTCGAAAACCCTGACCACCGGGGAAGGCGGGATGCTGATCACCGATGACGATGCCATCCACCAGCGGGTGCTCGTGCTGCGCGATCACGGACGTGCGCCTGGTGACACCATGTTCATGAATCGCGAGGTGGGCTACAAGTACAAGATGAGCAGCATGCAGGCCGCGCTTGGCCTGGCTCAAACGGAGCGCATCGAGGAGCTCGTGGCGCGCAAACGGGTGATTTTCGGCTGGTATCGCGAGGAGCTGGGCGATTGCGAAGAGGTCATGCTGAACCACGAAGCCGAAGGCGTACGTAGCAGCTACTGGATGACGACGGCAATTCTGCCGGATCGACTGGGCGGAAAAGCCGAAGTCATCCGTCGTCTCGCCGGCGAGGGGATTGATTGCCGACCTTTCTTCAGTCCGTTAAGCAGTCTGGAAGCGTATGCGCAAACGCAGCCAGCTTCGATGGCACGCGAATGCAATATGGTGGCTTACCGGCTGGGCGCGCATGGCGTGAACCTGCCATCGGGTCTCAATCTCGAGCGGGACGACGTGGCGCGCGTTGGTGCCGCCGTGCGCGAGCTACTTTCCCAACGCTGATGGGGTCCCTGACCGTCTGCTACGGCAGGCGGTACAGCGAAATCTTCCGTTCCTGATTCCGGTAGATGGTTTCGAACCCGAAACGTACCAGTGTCATGCGCTGCACGTCGTTGGCATAGGCAATGACGGAGCGATGCTGGCGGAAGTGATCGAGGTTATGCCTGACGAAGCGTTCGAGGATCACGTCGTCGAACGGATTGAACATGAAAACGATGTTGTTGCCAGATGGGAGACTGAATCCTGTGGCATCGGCATTGACGAACGAGATGTTGTCGGCACCGAACCGGCGTTGGTTGCGGCTGGAGACGTCGATCAGGGTGCTGGAAAACTCCACGCCCACGATATTTCGGAACGGCTGCCGCGTGTGCGCGTAGAAGCAGGCTTTGCCCTTCCCCGAACCGATGTCCACGAAATTGTCGAAACGATGCCCAGTGCGCCGCGCCTCCCGGAACAACTCGCGGAGGTTGCGACACCACACGGCATGGTAGGTGGACGCATGTGCGATCGGGAGGCTGGTGTCGTCCATCAGGTCCTTGACCGGGACTACGCCGCCCAGATCGAGTCCATACCGCTTCTCGAACAGATAGTCCTCGAAGTCGAACCAGCCCCATTTGAGGGATTCCAGGAATGGCTTGGTGCGAATGGTTGACTGTGTCATGCGGTGATGTCGGTTGGTCTGCTATGCGCTTTGCATCATACGAAATGGCAAGGCACTGCAAGACGCCGAAGAAAGGCCTGTTTTCCGGGCTATTGCGGCAATGGCGCTTATTACTTGGCCGAGGATTGCCCCGTCTCGTGCTCGATCTGATGCAGCCACGCCAGCAATTGGGCCACCGCCAGATAGAGCTGGGGGGGAATCTGGGAGTCCATGTCCACCTGCATCAGCAGGTTGACCAGCGCCGGAGAATTGTGGACATAGACTCCGGCTTCCTGGGCGCGCGCGATGATCGATTCGGCCGTGACGCCGTAGCCCTTGGCCACCACGCGTGGGGCCTTCTCACCTTCTTCATATGACAGCGCCACCGCGGCGCCGCGCGACGTGTCGCTCATGACGGGACTCCCGCTGCCGTTGGTGCCGTATCGGTGCGTGCCGTAATCTGGCCCACCACGAAGCCGCTGGCCGCCAGACGCCCGTGCAGATCGGGAATGGCCGCATGAAGCCTTGCGGCAGTGTCATCCAGCGGTGCATTGACTCGCACGTCCAGCATCGACGGCGATAGCGTCAGGCTGGCTTCGACCGTGCCCATGCCAGGCATCTGCACGACCAGCCGTGTGGTCCAGCTCCGCGCCTGGTGCTGCGTGCCGGATCCATCCTCGTCAACGGGAGTCGGCGACACTTCCCACGACATCTGTGTGCCGGACCAGGCTTCGCCCTGCCAGCGGAACTGCTGGGCGGCCAGCAGTTCGAGTTGCTGGCGCATCAGGCCCTCCGTCGCCGGGTGCACGATCTGGCCTTGCGCTGGGGGCGGTGCGGCGGGCGGTTCGGATGTCGACGCGTGCGTGGCCAGCAGAGACGCGCGTGGCGCATTGCCCGCGTCGGCAACGCTGGCATATGACTGGGCGGCCTGCAGTGATTGCGTGCGCGCGCCGTCGGGCGCGGGAATCGGATCGCCGACGGTGATGGTGCGGGTGACAGGCGGGTGGCGGCCGAATGATGAAACATCGGCGGCCCGATTCGCGGCCATGCCGCCTGCGCTGCCCGTTCCGTTGGCAGTGCCTGCGCCGTGTGCGGCGTTTCCTGCCCGGCCGGTGGCGTCGCCATCAGGGGCATCGGGAAGGCCCACCGCTGCAAGCATCGCCGCACGCGCCGCATCGGCGGCCCGAGGGGAATAGGGCAACGCCAGCAACTGACGCAGCGGCTCATCGGGAGGTGGCGGGTTGGCGCCGTTGGCGGTGGCTCGTGCCAGCACGGCCTGGGGCTCGCGCGCGATGTCCTTGAGCGTACGCGCACCGCTCACCCATTCGGCGAGATGCGCTTCATAGAACATGCCACTCTGGTCGAGCAGGCTGGCAAGCTTGGTGGCCAGCAGCGGCGCGGATTGCATTTCCGTGCGCGTGGCGAGTGGTGAGGCCGACTTCAGCGCGGCGGCGGCCTCGTCGGCATTCGCGAACAGGTCGAGGATCGTGCGCGCTGCGAAGCTCAGCGTTTCGCGCGTCGAAGTGACGACGGCGCCGGCGGTATTGCCGGCCGATGCTTCGCCGGGCCGCGCACCGGGCACGCGGCCAGCGGTGCCGAGATCGGTGCTGGTGTCACGCGAACTGGTCTCGTTCGTGTCCTGGACCGGCATCAGCGCGGCCAGCTTGTCGACCGCCAGCGCCGTGCGCTGTGTCAGCAGATCGTTACGTGCGAGCTGGCCAGCGTCAGGCTGGGAATGAATCGGAATCGACATGGAACGGGCCGTGACATGGGGCGTTACGGATGCGTGAGCTCAAGGCCCGCATTGGCGCCACGCCGGGCGCCCTGTGAACGTATCTCTCAGGCGGAAACGCCGTAGGCCTCGTTGACGTCGCGGCGGCGGCGGGCGTTGCCGAGCAGTTCCCCGAGGCGTTGCAATTGCGGCATCACCAGATCGCGGATCGCGGCGTCGTGAGCCAGCAGCTTGGCCAGCAGGGCCTGGCGCTGCATACGTTCCTGAAGCGTCGCGGGCGGGTGCGTGTCCTTGCCGCGGAGTGCTTCCACCTGAGCCACGTAAACGCGCTGGACTTCGGTCATTGCGTCCCAATTGCCATGGCGGGCGGCTTCGAGCATCTGCTCCGAGAGCAGGACGAGTTCCTCGTAGATCTGGATGACCGACGGGGTGGCAGGCATGTTGGAGTACATCGTCTCAGTTCCGGAAGGTAGTCACGAGTTGGCAGCGATCGGCTGTGCGGCCAGCGTGCCGTTGGCGGCTGGATTGCCGATCTGCGCCCAGGCGCTGGAGAGGTCCTGCAGCAGGCTGTCGACCTGGTCGAGCAGCGCTTCGTCATTGCGCAGGTTGGCCAGCATGAGCTGGCGCGACATGTAGTCGTACAGCCGTTCCAGGTCCGCGGCAACGTCGCCGCCGGCATTGTGGTCGAGCACAGCGCGCAGGCCATTGTCGATGATGTCGATCGACTTCGAGATGGCGTTGCCCTTGGCTGCGACGTCGCCGGCCGCCAGGTGGAACTTGGCACGTGCGATGGCCGCGCGTGCGCCGTCGTAGAGCATGACGATCAGCTGGTGCGGACTGGCACTCATGGCTCCGGTTTCGACACCCACCTGGGCGTAGGCATTGACGGCATTGCGGCGCGCGAACATGTGGACTCCTGCTGTTGGCTGACGTTACTTCTTGCTACTGCTTGTGCCGTTCATGGCGCTGAACTGCTGCGTCAGGTACGAACTGGTGTTCTGCATCTGCGACATGATGACGTCGAGCTGCGTGAACTGCGTCTTGTAATTGGCGATGACCGCATCGATGCGGGTCTGCGTTTCATCGTACTGATTGCTCAGATCCTTGAGCGTGTTGTTGATGCCGGCCGTGGCCGTCGTCAGCGCGCCGTTGCTGCTGGTCAGGTTCTTGACCAGTGTGCTGATCTGGTTGCCGTAGCCGCTCACGCCGTTGGCGTTGCCAAACAGCCCCGCAACCGCGCCTGGGTTGTTGTTCAGCGCCGAGGTCAACTTGGTGGTGTCGAGAGCAAGCGTGCCGTCGTTCTGGAACGAGATGCCGATCTGTGACAGCGTGGTGAGCGCGTTGCCTGTCTGCGGCGTGTTCATCACGCTGCGCATCTGGGACTGGATGATGCTCAACGTGGAATCGCCCGTCAGCGGAGAGCCGGTCTTGGTGCTCGGGTCGTAGGCTGACAGCGAGGCAGCGGTGTTCTGGAGATTGTTGTAAGCCGCGACGAAGGCTTGCAGACCGGTGACGATGGAACTGTTGTCGCGCTGCACCGCCACGTTGCTCGTGCCGGTCTGGTTCAGATTGAGCGTGACGCCCGGCACCGCGTCGGTGACGGCGTTGCTCTTGCTCTGGATGGCGATATTGTTGACCGTCAGTTTGGCATCCTGCGCGGCCACGGTCTGGGTCATGTTCTGCGTGCCGGCTGGATCGTAGGCTACGAGATCCGAAAGCGCCGTGCCGCCATCGTTCTCGTTCACGGACAGGCGCACGCTGTTCGTGGCGCCCGTTGCGTTCGAGTTGATGACCAGCCGGTACGGCGTGCCCGATCCATCATTGATGATACTGGCGGTCACCCCGGCATTGGACTTGTTGATCGCGTCACGAACGCCCTGCAGCGTGTTGTTGCTGCTGTCGATCGTGATGTCGACGCCGGTGGAGCCGCTGTTGGCCGTGAAGGTGGCGCCGGTGTACTTGCCGTAGGTCGGGCTGGCCGGGTTGTTGTCCAGCGTGCCACCCGTGATCGCACCGAAATCAATATGGATCGTGCCGGTGCCGACGGCGGCAGTCTGCGATGCCTGCCCGGTGGAAACCACCGACTGCGACTGCGCCAGTTGCGTGACGTTGACCGAGTAGGTGCCTGGTGCCGCAGTGGCACTACCAGTAGCGCTCAGTACCGAGGTGTTGCTTGCGCTTGCCGTGGTGGCCTGGAAGAACGTGGGGTTCGACAACTGGTTGGCCGATGCCTGGAACGCCGCGAGCATGCTCTGCAACTGCCCGTACGCGGACAGTTTGGTCTGGTAGCTGCTCTGCTGGGTCTTGATCGCGGTGAGCGGTGCCTGTTCAGCCGTGGTGAGCTGATCGAGCAGGCTGCTCAGGTCGAGACCGGAGCCGACGCCGAGGTTGGAGATCGTAGTCATTTCTTGTTTTCCAGGGGGCTTCTGGTTGGAGCTGCGCCGATGTCAGGCGGTCTGGTTGACGAACAGCCCTTGCAACTGGGCCAGCGCGTCGGCGATACGCACGACTTCCTCTGTGGGAATCTGTCGGATGATTTCGCCGTTGGCCTTGTCGACGATCTTGGTCACGACGCGGTTGGTCTCGCGGTCGATTTCAAACTGGACGCTGACCGATGCAGCGCGCAGGGCCTCGGTCAGTTTCCTGACTGCCGCATCCGTGCTGGGGCGCGCCGCCGGATGGTCAGGCGCCGGTGCGGCCGGCGTGGCGGCTGCCGGTGCTTGTGATGCATCCGCAGGCGTGGCGGACGTACGCAGGCCGGGCTGCGGCAGGGACACGCCGACTGCCGCTTGCACTACGCCCGACGATGGAGCAGCTTGGGTTGCCATGATTGTCCTGACTCGGTCATCTCGAAATGTTTTCCCAGAGCCGAAGCCCTGGGAAAATACTCCGGGCGCAAGAAAGCCGGACACGAGGTCCGGCCTTCCTGCTTACGCGTTGCGATTAACGCAGCAGCGACAGCACGCCTTGCGTGGTCTGGTTCGCTTGAGCCAGCACCGAGGTACCAGCTTGTTGCAGGATGTTCGCGCGGGTCATGTTCGACACTTCCGTTGCGTAGTCAGCATCCTGAATGCGCGAGCGCGACGACGACAGGTTGGTGATGGTCGTGCCCAGGTTCGAGATCGTCGAATCCAGACGGTTCTGGATAGCACCCAGCGAGCTGCGCAGGCTGTTCACCGTTTGCAGGGCGGAGTCGACCGTCGCCAGCGGGCTGGACGAGGCGCCAGCCGTCAGGTTGGCGGCCGTGACCTTGCTCGTGTCGAACGAGAAGGCAGCGGTGCCAGCGGTCGTCGTCGTGTCGGCCGTAGCCGGGTCCAGCGCAACGTACGTGTACATCGTCGTGCCGCTGACTGCGCCGTTCATGCCTTGGTTCTTCAGGGCCTGGGCTTCGGTCTGGCTGGCCGGGGTGATCGCGACCTGAGCGAACCAGTTGCCGTTCTTGTCGACCACGGCGTTGGCGCCAACCGCCACGCTACCGGCAGCAATGCCCAGCGTGGTGGCCAGCGTACCGGCGGCCTTTTCCGACACGGTCGAGGTCGTCACGTTGGTCGTGGAGCCGAAGGCCTTCTGGAAGTCGGCGGTGCTGGCGTCAGCCACACCAACCATGTTGGTCGCGCCATCAAACGTGGCGGCGCCGTTGGCGACCGGGCCGTTCACGTTGAAGCTGGTCAGACCCAGGGTCTTCGTGCTGATTTCTTGCAGGTTCACGGCGATGGTCTGGCCGTCTTGCGCGCCAACCTGGATGTTCACGCTCTTGGCGCTCGACGACAGCACCTTCACGCCGTTGAAGTCGGTCTGGGCCGACAGGCGGTCGATTTCCGACATACGCTGCGTGATTTCGTCCTGGATCGACTTCAGGTCGGACGACGAGTTCGTGCCGCTGGCGGCTTGCACCGACAGGTCACGGATACGTTGCAGGTTGTTCGTGACTTCGGTCAGCGCGCCTTCCGTCGTTTGCGCCAGCGAGATGCCGTCGTTGGCGTTACGCTGGGCAACGGTCAGGCCGTTGATGTTCGACGTGAAGCGGCTCGCAATTGCCAGGCCGGCGGCGTCGTCCTTTGCGCTGTTGATGCGCAGGCCCGACGACAGGCGCTGAATAGCGGTATTCAGTGCCGATTGCGAGGTGTTCATGTTGTTCTGAGTCATCAGAGACAACGAGTTGGTATTAATGACTTGCGCCATGGTACGACTCCTATTTGCAATGTTTTAGGCATTCCGGCGGGTGCCGTAACGTTGGCTGCCTGCGTTGCAGGGCGTAGAGTGCCTCCGTTGCAAAGGTTATCGACCGGGCTCGGGGAGACTTTAGAGTGATCTTTGCGGGGGTTGCGCGCGCAACTTGACCGGGCGTTCGCGTGGTCGTGGGCCCGCATCTATATAGAAGGGCGTCACGACTTGCTGCGTCTCTCAGCGGCCCTTGCGCGTGCGCGGGGTGTAAAGGCGCACGAAGTCCGGCGACGTTTCGGCGTCGAGCAGCACCGACGCCGTTTCGGGCGCGTGGGCGGGCGTCACGACGGTAATCGCGCGCTTGTAGATCAGCGTGGGGGTGGGGTCTTCTGCGCTTTGCCCGAGCAGGACCATATAGTTGTCCGATGCCAGGACGACACCGGTCAACCTCGTGCCGTTCGACAGATGGACGATGACTGCGTTGCGGCTTGCGCCGTGGGCTGCGTAATGCAGGTGCTGCAGTTTCCGGCTGGGTCTTGGAGCCTTTTTTTCCTTCTTCACAACTTCTCCGGAAGAACCCGCGAGGGATCTGGCGGCTGACAACGGTCCGATGACCACATGATTTGATCTGTAACGCACTATGGGTGACGTTTTGTGCGCTCAGATCGTGGGGCGCTTTGAAACATTCGCTCTCGGAGCCGGAGGTGGCGCAGGAACTGGCCAGCATGACTGCGGCGGGCAGACGATTCGCGAATATCGGGGGCGCTGCCCGGCCACCACGTCCAATCGGCGCTGCCAGGAGAGAAGGGAAATACTTCAGACGGGGAGAGTAACAAAGTTTTACAAGCATTGACTGAGCGGCTGCTTGTCTTCGGCTAGAGTCATTACTCTATTTGTGATGTTGTCGCGTGGAGTGAGTTGTGGCAAGCACTTGCGGTGCGCTGCCATCGGAACGCCCGTCCAGATGCCGCCAACCCGCGCCAGCTAATGCTTTGCGGGGAATTGCCGATATCTGACGAAGAGCCCGCACGTGACTTTTGCGCTACTGCGAAGCCATCAAGTGATCTTCGGATTACACCCGCCATCAGGGGAATCCCTGATAGAAGCGCGATTTACACCTCATGTAAGCGGGTTTATATTCGAGCGCTGGACCGGGTACAGCCGGTCCTTCAGAGCAGTCCTGGAAAGCCTACGAGCACCCCGCGCGTAGGCTTTTTTTTCGCACTGGCTGGTCGGGCCGACGATGGTCTGACGCCGTGTGTCTGGTCTCCGATGCCGGTGCGCATTGCGCAGATGGATTAGATGCCATTTGTTGTGCAGTCAATCCACCGAATACCTGCTGATTTCCCCCTCAATTCGTTTTCGTGCTCAAGTCCGTCCGCGATGCCGCCGATAGGAGGCCGTGCGATGCCCGGTTTCGGGCGGATATCGCTCGTACGAACAATCGGATCACAAGAGAAAGGTACGAAGTGATGGGCTTGCGAAAAATGGGGATCGGGGCGCGGCTGACCTTTGCTTTCAGTCTCGTGGTGCTGCTGCTCGCCGCGGTTGCCGCGGTTGGGGTGTCGGCGCTGGGCAGCATGAACGATGCCATGCACATGGCGGTGGAGAAGCGGCTGCTGCGGGTGATCGACCTGAATCACGCCAAGGCGCACGTGCTGACGATCGGTCTGATGGTGCGCGATGCGGCATTGACCGAGGATGCCGCGCTGGTCACCGCGAACGCGGCGAAGATCGCCCGGTTCCGCGAGGAAATCGACGCGACGCTCGAACCGATTGGCAAGACCCTGGCGGCGTCGGGCAACGCGGAATGGAAAGCCGTGTTCGAACAACTGACGCAGGCACGCGCCACCTACGACGGCCAGCTCGACCTGGTCATGCGCCAGCTGGGCGCAGGGGAATACGATGGCGCCCGCGCCGGGCTGACTGCCACGCTGCCGTCATCGCAGGCCGCGTACTTCGACAAGCTGGACGTGATCGCCCAGCTTGGCCAGAAGCTGGCCGTGGAGGCGGTGGAGGATGCAACAGCGCGCTACGCTTTTACGCGTAACCTTCTGATCGGCATGGCGGCCCTGGCGGCGATCATTGCCGCGCTGCTCGGTATCGGCATGACACGCTCGGTGACGCGTCCGGCCCGGCAGGCGCTTGACGCTGCCGAGGCGCTGGAGCAGGGCCAGCTTGCGCACGCCATCGAAGTACGCAGCCAGGACGAGATGGGCCGGATGCTCGGCGCGCTTGAGCGCGCCTTTGGCCAGCTTGGCACGCTGGTTCGCGGCATCCAGCACGCGGCCGGCTCGATCGATACCGCCGCGCGCGAGATCTCCAGTGGCAATACCGATCTGTCCCGCCGTACCGAGCAGCAAGCGGCATCGCTGGAGCAGACTGCCGCGTCGATGGAGCAGTTGACGTCCACCGTGCGCCAGAACGCCGAGAACGCGCGACAAGCCAACCAGCTTGCCGCGAACGCATCAGATGTCGCCACCGAAGGCGGCCGTGTGGTGCGCAGCGTGGTGGATACGATGGACGGCATTACCCAGTCCTCGGCGCGCGTGGCCGAGATCATTGGCGTCATCGAAGGCATCGCATTCCAGACCAACATTCTTGCGTTGAACGCGGCCGTGGAAGCGGCGCGTGCCGGCGAGCAAGGTCGCGGCTTCAGCGTTGTGGCGGCCGAGGTGCGCAGCCTGGCGCAGCGTTCGTCGTCGGCGGCCAAGGAAATTGGCGATCTGATCAACGGCTCCGTGCGGCAGGTAAAGGAAGGCGCGCGCCAGGTCGAAGTGGCCGGCAAGACGATGGATGACATCGTCGGCGCGGTGCGCCGCGTTACGGACATCATGGGCGAGATCACCGCCGCCAGCGAGGAGCAGAGCGCTGGCATCGAGCAGGTGGGCCTGGCGATTGCGCAGATGGAAACCGTGACGCAGCAGAATGCCGCGCTGGTGGAAGAAGCCAGTGCGGCCGCCGAAAGCCTGATGCAGCAGGCCGGCGGGCTGGTGACGGAAGTCGCGCGCTTCGATCTGGGCCAGCAACAGCAGCGCGAAGTGCAGCGCGTGCCGGGGCCAGTGGCAGTCGTTGCGCAGCCGGTTCAGCCGGCGCCACGCTTGCCTGCAGCTGCGCCGAAGCCCTTGGCGCCGAGGCCATCGCCGCAGAAGGTATCGCCTGCGAAGGCATTGCCTCAGAAGGTATCGCCCCAGAAGGCATCGCCCCAGACGGCATCGACCCAGACGGCCGCCGCTGCCCCGCAGCGCCCGGTGCAGCCATCACGCCCATTGCGCGCGCCCGCAGTGCCTGCCGCCGTGCGACCGCCCGTGGTTCGCAAGACCTCGGCGGCCCCGGTACTGGCGCGCCAGCCAGCCACGCCAGCCAAGGCCCGCCAGCCGGTCACCCATCAGCGCAAGGAACCCGTACTGGCCACGCCGTCGAGCCGTCGGCCCGTGGCAAAGGCGAGGCCATCGGCCGCACCGGTGCCCGCGACGGCCGATAGCGGCGATTGGGAAACGTTCTGAGCGCGCGCCGGTGCGGGGCGATCAGCGTTAGCGCGGATTGACCCGAATTAGCCCGGATGTCGCCGGGCGCCGAAGCCCAGGCCCGGCGACATGACTTCGGTGTCGCCATCGCGCAGTGTGACAGTCGATATGCGGCCGTGACCTAGCGCCGCTTCGGCAAACTCGCCCAGCTTGCGTACCTTCGCTGCGGGTACCCCGCGCGTGGCCAGGCGCTCCTCGAGTTCGTCAGCGCGCAGCATTTGCAGGCGTTGCGCGATGATCGTTTTCAGGGCGGCGGGGTCGCGTGAGCGCACGAAGGTGGTGGGGGACTCCGCGTCCAGTGGTTCGGCAAAGTAGGTCGGGTCGGCGGCAAGCTCGGACAGTTCCAGGACTTCGAGAAGGCGCAGCAACTGGCGTGGGGTGTTGGCGCCGAGTGCAATCCAGCCGTCGGTCGTGGGGAAGAAGTCCGCCGTCGGACTGCCCGAGTAGCCCCGGTTGCCCACGCGAGAGGGCGACGTGCCATCCGTCAATGCCTCGCAGGCAAAGCCATACATGAGCTGCATCGCTGCGCCGGTCATGGAGATGTCGAGCTGAATGGCGCAGCCGCAGCGATCGCGCTCGCGCAGACCGGCCAGAATGGAGAGCGCAGCCTGCATACCCGTTGCAGCGTCGACGACAGGGAATCCGGTCTTGATCGGCGGGTCGTTCTCGTTGCCCGCCAGAAAGGTCATGCCTGTGGCCGCCTGAATGACATGGTCGTATGCGGGGCGGCCCGACCAGTCGGCACTGCCGCGACCAAAGCCCGAAATCGAGCAATACACCACGCGCGGATTCACCGCCCGCACCGCTTCGAAGCCGAGGCCGAATCGTTCCAGCACGCCGGGGCGCAGGTTGTCGACGACGACATCGCACGTGGCCGCCAGGGCGAGAGCGTCGGCGCGGCCCGCTTCGGAGCCCAGGTCGATATCACGACAGTCCTTGCCCGCATTGAGCGCAAGAAAGCCCTTTCGGCCAGTCTCGGTCCTGCGCATGACATCGCCGCCATTGGCGTTCTCCATCTTCAGCACATCGGCCCCGAGCTGTGACAGGTAGAACGTTGCCAACGGGCCCGCGATGACATGCGAGAAGTCCAGTACCCGGACGCCGGCAAGGGGGGAGAACGAGAGGTTTTCGGTGGTCATGGGTGGCCTCATTGCAGCGAAATATGGTTCGATTCGATGATCCGGCGGTACTTGACCATCTCGTCGGCAACGAATCGGTCAAAGGCTTCCTGGCTCGGTGTGGGGTCGATCACCGAACCCGCCTTCTGGAACATGTCGCGTGTGCCCGGATCATTCAGGGCCTTGATCACAGCAGCCTGCAGGCGTGCAACCACGGGCTTTGGCACGCCGGCGGGCGCCCAGATGCCGAACCATGAATCCAGCGCCAGGTCGTTCCGGCCCAACGCCTCGTTCAGGGTTGGCACCTGGGGCAAGCCGGGCAAGCGGGATGCGGAGGTAACCGCCAATGCACGCACCTTGCCGTTCTCGATCTGCGGGATCGCGGTCGATGCAATCGGGAAGCCAAGTGTTGCATCGCCCCGGATCAGCGCGGGAACGATCTCGACCGAGCCCTTGTAGGGCACATGGACCAGGTCGATCGCCGCGGCGCTTGCCAATGCCGCGCCCGACAGATGGGCGGCGCTGCCGATGCCCCCCGACGCATAGTTGAGCTTGCCCGGCGACTTGCGCGCGGCAGCGACAAGATCGGCCACGGACTGGTAGGGCGAGTTGCTCCTCACCAGCATGACCTGTGGGCTGAAGCCGGTACGGATGATGTGGGTGAAATCCCTGGCAGGGTCGAACCTGACCGACGGCTGCATCAGTTTCTGCACCAGATGCGTGGAGGCGCCGATCATCAGCGTGTAGCCGTCAGCCGGCTGCTTGGCGACGAACTCAGCGGCAAGAATGCCTCCTGCGCCAACCTTGTTCTCCACAATGACCGGTTGTCCCAGGTCGCGCGAGACGACTTCGGCCAGCTTGCGGGCCTGGATGTCCGGGCCGCCACCTGCGGCGTAGGGAACGATCAAGTGCACGGGCCGCGTGGGATATCCGGTTTCCGCCGAGGCTGCTGCCACGCTTGCCACCCCTGTTGTGCCGATCGCCACTGCCAGGCCAGGTAGCCATGCCAGTCGCCTTGCGATTCGCCGCATTTTGTCTCCTCTTGCTCAGGTGAGCTTGTTTGACAGCATTGTGCGAGCCGGATTCTTTCCTGTAAATTATGATGTCTTGATTGCGTCATCACGTTTTGTTATGACCCGGGTATTGCCTGAGCAACACGGTATGGGCCTGTACAGGCCAGCGCGCGCGCAGCGGCTGGATCGCTTGCGCATCCGGCATCTACGCTTTCTGGAACTCGTGGCCGAGCATGGCTCGTTGACGACGGCGGCCGCACAACTGGCGCTCAGCCAGCCTGCCGCAACCAAGATGTTGCAGGAGCTGGAATCTGCCTTCGGGGTGGAACTGGTCGCGCGTACCACGCGCGGCGCAGCACTTTCCCCTGCGGGACTGGTCGCACTGGACCGTCTGCGTATCGCGCTCAGCGCGCTGGCGGTGGCGGCTCAGTCGGCGGCGGAAGCACCCCCCGCTCCCGTGGTGCGGCTTGGCGTACTCCCGCTGGTTGGCGTGGTGATCCTGCCGAGATTGCTGGCGGCAATGGCTGCGCGGCCAGACTGCCCAAGACTCGTCGTGCGTGAATCGACGGTGGGCGGGCTGCTCCGAATGTTGAGCCGTGGCGATGTCGACTGCGTGATTGGCCGAATCGGCGTGGAGCTGGATAAGCAGTCTGCAAGCAAGCTGGCGGTCACGCCGCTGTGGCAGGAGCCGCTCGCCATTGCGTGCGCACAGGACCACCCACTGCGCCGCAGGCGCAACGTCGGGTTGGCGGAACTGCGCGAACAGGGTTGGATCGTGGCGTCACGCGAGGCCTATACGCGCCAGGTGTTCGACGACACCTTTCTGTCCGCAGGGCTGGTGCCGCCCCATCCCAAGGTCGAGTCGTTCTCGTTCCACACGAATCTGAGTGTGGTGGCAAGCAGCGATCTCTTGACCGTCGCACCGGAAAGCGCCGTGGCGCACTATGCGCAACTGGGAATGGTGCACCCGGTACGCCATGATTTTTCGTTCCCGGTGGGGCGCACGGTATTCATCACAATGGCGGAGATGGGGGCCTGGCCCGGCATCACGCTGATCCGAGATGCCTTGGCTGATCTGACTGTCCCCTGAGATTCCGCTCGCTTAATGCGTTGCTCGTGGCTCGCGCCGGCTGCCATTGCATGACGCAGATGCCCGCCAGGACCAGCACCACGCCGGCCAGGCGCGCCAGCGTGACGGGCCGGGCAGGCAGGCCCACCAGTCCGAAATGATCGACCAGCATCGACGCCAGCAACTGGCCGGCCACGGCGCCGACGATGAAGTTCGCGGCGCCCACGCGCGGCGCCAGCCACAGCGCCGCGGTGATGTAGATCACGCCGAACAGCCCGCCGATCCATTGCCACCACGGTCCCTGCGCGGCCGCAGCGAGATTGGGCGCCGATGCGCGCAGTGCCAGCAGCACGGGCACGACGGCAACCAGGCTGATCACGAGCGAGACGACGGTGGCCCAGAGCGGGTGCCCGAGCGCGCGGCCCAGCGTGGCGTTGCTGCCGGCCTGGAATGGGATCATCGCGCCGGCCAGAAGCGCGACGCCCAATGGCATCCAGAGCGAGCCAGCGGATGCGGCAAGCGGCGAGGTCATGATAATTTCTCCGATTCGAATGCAATCTGTTGTCGGGCATGTTGCACGCGCCGCCGCCGCAATGGAAATTCGCAATCCATACATGAGACATTCGCCGCATGGATGACCTGCGCCGTATCGACCTGAACCTGTTGCTGACATTGCACGCCTTGCTGACCGAGCAGCATGTGACGCGTGCCGCCGTGCGGCTGCACAAGAGTCAGCCGGCCGTCAGCCACGCGCTGGCCCAGTTGCGCGATATCTTCGACGACCCGCTGCTGGTGCGTCGCGAAAACGGCCTGACGCTCACCGCACGCGCGCGCGATTTGCTGGGCCCGCTGGACGATGCACTGGGTCAATTGAACGGACTGGTGGGCGAATCCACGTTCGACGCCGCCCATGCGCGCCGCTGCTTCCGGCTGGCCTTGTCCGACTATGGCGCGCGCAGCGTGTTGCCCGCGCTGATGCGGCGGCTGCGCCGCGAGGCGCCCGGCATCGACCTCGCCGTGATCCAGGCTGGCCGCGAGGCGATGCTCGCGCAGCTTGCCGATGGGGAGACCGATCTGGCGATCGGTGTCTTTCCACGGCTGCCCAGCGATATCGAGGTGGCTACGCTGTTCGAAGACCACTACACGAGCGTGGCGGACCGGACCACGCTGCCTCGGCGGGGGCCGCTATCGGCGGAGGACTGGTTGGCGCGGCCGCATGTGCTGGTGGCGATGCGTCCCGACGCGCCCAGTGAGATCGATCTCGCCCTGGCCGAGGCTGGCATGCAGCGGCATGTGGCCCTGGTGCTGCCCCATTGGGGCGCTGCGCTCGATCTCGTGCCCGGCACCGACCTGATCCTGACCGTCGCGACCCGCGCGGTTGCCGCGGCGCCAAATCGCGCGCTGCGGGCGTTCGCGCCGCCGATCGCGTTGGCGCCGGTGCCGTTCCAGCAGGCCTGGCACGCGCGGCGCAGGGCCGATCCCGCGCATCGCTGGCTGCGCCAGACGGTGTGGGAGTGCAGCCAGCAGCCCGAGGGCACCTAGCCGCGCGGTTTCGATGTGGTGGCGGGTGATGGGGCGAGCACGCGCCACCGGGCTGAAAGCAAGCCGACAAGCACGGTTTGAAGCGCTCGCATAAAATGGCGGCTCTTCTTGACCAACAAGAGCAGGCAGGCCGTCCGGCCAATGCCTGCCGTGCAGGCTCCTCCATGTCCGCTCCACAAGCGCCCTCCGCCCCGCATTCCCCCCCAGACGTGCCCGTGATGCAGGTCATCTTCGGCCTGATGCTGGCCATCATGCTGGGTGCCCTCGAACAATCGATCGTGGCCGTGGTCCTGCCCGAGATCGCCTTGCAGCTCAACGGTTTCGAGGACATGGCGTGGGTGATCTCCGCCTATCTGGTGGCGTCCACCGTGGTCACGCCGATCTACGGCAAGCTGTCCGACGTGCTCGGGCGCCGCTCCGTGCTGACGTTCTCGATCGTGCTGTTCGTGCTGGCGTCGATCGCCTGCGCGATGGCCACGACGATGCCGATGCTGATCGTCGCGCGCATTCTGCAGGGCCTTGGCGGTGGCGGCCTGATCTCGGTATCGCAGGCAACGATCGCCGACGTGGTGCCGCTGCGTGAACGCGGCAAGTACCAGGGCTACGTCAGCGGCGTCTGGGCCGTGGCCAGCATGGCCGGGCCCGTGATTGGCGGCTACCTTGCGCATTTCCTCTCATGGCGCTGGATTTTCTGGATCAACATTCCGCTGGGGCTGATCGCGCTGGTCGTGGTGCGCCGGGCGCTGCGGCATCTGCCGGTCAGCGGACGCAAGCATCGCATCGACTACCTCGGCGCGCTGCTGTTTGGCGGCGGCCTGTCTGGCGTGCTGGTGTTCCTGACGCGGATGGGGCAAGGCCACTCGCCGATGGAGCCGCAGACGATCGGTCTGCTGGCTGCCGGGGTGATCGGTCTGGTGCTATTCGTCTGGCAGGAGCGGCGTGCCATCGACCCGGTGATTCCGCTGAAGATGCTCGCCGTGCCGACCGTCGCGATCTGCTGCCTGACGCTGTTCCTGTGCTTCTTCCAGTTGATCGCGATGTCGGTGCTGCTGCCGCTGCGCTTCCAGGTCGTGGGTGGCGCGGGGGCCGACACCGCCGCGCTGCGGCTGGTGCCGCTGACGCTGGCCATTCCGTTCGGCGCCTATGCGTCGGGCCGGCTGATGTCGTGGAGCGGGCGTTACAAGCCGCTGCAACTGACTGGCTGTCTGGTGGCGCCGATTGCCATCGTCGGGCTGGCCTTTGTGCCGCCGCAGGCGGTGGTGCCGGCCGCGCTGGTGATGATCGTCCTGGGCCTGTCAATCGGCCTGCAACTGCCGAGCGGGCTGGTGGCCACGCAGAACTCGGTGCCACCGCAGCAGGTTGGCATCGCCACCGCGCTGACCGCGTTCTCGCGCCTGCTTGGCGGCGCGGTGGGCGTGGCGGTGCTGACCACGGTGCTGATCGCGCTGCTACGCCATAGCGGCATGGCGGTCAGTGACCTGCATGGTGGCGAGGATGTGCTGATGAGCATGTTCCGACGGGCCATGGATGCGGGGGATCAGGGCGACGCTGCCACGGTGCGCGAGGCGGCGGAGCATGCGTTCCGCCTGCTGTTCCTGATGAGCGCGGGCGTGTCGTTGATCGCGCCGTTCTTCGTCATGCGGCTCAAGGAGAAGACGCTGCGCGGCAGCCCGGCCGGGGCGGCATCGGCAGCCGCCGCGGAATAACGCCGTCAGCCCGTGCTGGCCACGCGTCGCCGCGCGCGCGCCGCCAGCCCTGGGCCAAGCGCCCAGCGCAACGTGGGCGCCAGCGCGCGCATTCCGGTCAATGCCAGCGAGCGGCGCAGCGATGGCCGGTGCAGGCCGAGCATCTGGCGCGCCCAGGGCGGCAGCAGCGCCACACCCGCATCGGCCATGGTCCGTACCGCCGGTATCAGCAGCGGATTGGCCACCGGCATCGTCATTACCAGTTGAACGACTTCGCGGGTGCGCTCGCTATTGACCAGCAGCGGCCGCTGCGCCTCCAGATATGCGTCGATCTCCGCGCGGGAACGCGGCACGTCCGGCGCGCCAAGCAGCGCGGCGACCCTGGCTTCCTCCTCGAAGTAACGATCCTGCTCGGCTGCGGAGAGCGGCCCGACATAGCGCAGGTATCCCGTCAGAAAGCTCGACACTTCGGCCACGTGTACCCACGTCAGCAGCGCCGGGTCGTCGGCGGCGTAGGGCTGGCCATCGGGCGCGGTGCCCTTGATGCAGGCATGGATGCGGCGCACGCGCTCGATCAGCGCCATGGCGTCGGCATGGCTGCCATACGTGGTGCCCGCGATGAACTGCGCCGTTCGCCCGAGCCGGCCCTGCATGTCGGTGCGAAACGTGGAGTGGTCCCAGACGCCCGCCAATGCCAGCGGATGGAGCGCCTGCAGCAGCAGCGCGCTGACACCCCCGGCCAGCATCGCCGGGAAATCGGAATGGACGCGCCAGCAGACCGCGTCCGGCCCGAACAGGCCGGGGTCTCCGGGTGGGTTGTCGTAGTCGAGCGTCAGCCCGGAATTGCTGCGCGTCAGGGCGCGGACCTGCGCGCCGGCCTGGTTGCGCAGACGCTGCAACGGGCCGGCGGAAGGTGTGGACGGGGCGGACGAACGGGGGAGTCCTGGCGGCATTGCGGCATGGGCGCCTCCTCGACGCCAGAAAGCCACGGGTTCGATGGGGTCAGTCGTAACGCAGGTCCGTGGCCTTGCCCCAGAATACACGGTACGCGTAGGCCGTGTAACCCAGGATCGTGGGCAGCACAATCGCCGCGCCGATCAGGATCACCATCAGCGATTCCGGCGCGCTGGCCGCCTGCCAGATGTCGATGCGATCGACCACGAGGTACGGGAACAGGCTGTAGGCCAGGCCGTTGAACGCCAGCAGGAAGATCACGGCGGTGCCCACGAACGGCACCCAGCACCAGCGGTCGTTGCCGTTCGCGTGCAGCTCACGCATCCGGCGCAACAGTCGCTCGATGACCACGAACAGCACCATCGTCAGCAGCGGAATCGGCGCCAACAGGATGATGTTCGGCAGGGAGAACCACTTCTCGAAGATGCGCTCGCTGACCATCGGCGTGACGATCGAGATGGCGGCCACGCCAATCGCGGTGAGCCACAGGCTGCGGCGCGCCCAGTAGATCGCGCGCAACTGCAGGTTGCCCGTGGTCTTCATGATCAGCCAGCTTGCGCCCAGCAGGCAGTAGCCGGCCACCAGACACAGGCCCACGGCCACGGCGAACAGCAGGTTGGGCAGGTCGTAGCGGAAGCCGGTGATGTACAGGCCGAGCATCAGACCCTGCGAGAAGCTGGCCAGCAGCGAGCCGGCGTAGAACGCGAAGTTCCACCAGGGCTTGTGCGGGTCTCGTGCCTTGACGCGGAAGTCGAATGCCACGCCACGGATGATCAGGCCGGCCAGCATCAGCGCCACGGGCAGGTACAGCTGCGTCAGGATGACGCCGTGCGCCATTGGAAACGCGGTCAGCAGCAGGCCCACGCCGAGCACGAGCCACGTTTCGTTGGCGTCCCAGAACGGCCCGATCGAGGCGATCATGGTGTCCTTGTCGGCGTCGTCGGCGCGCCGCAGCAGCACGCCCACGCCAAGATCGTAGCCGTCAAGGATCACGTAGATCAGCATCGACAAGCCCATCAACGCCAGGAACACCAGCGGCATCCAGCCGGCCGGCTGGGAGAGATCGTGCATCGTGGCCGGGTTCATTGCGCGCTCCTGAGCTGACCTGGGATAACGGATTGGGAGGAATCGCCCTTTGACTTGCCGGCCTTGCGCGCCAGGTGGAATACCACCGAGATATAGGCAACGATCAGTACGGCATAGAGCGTCAGGTACATGGCAAGCGTGCTGCCGATCATCGTCGCGGGCACCTTGGAGGCAGCCTGCGCCGTGGTCAGCACGCCGTACACCAGATACGGCTGGCGGCCGATCTCGGTGACGTACCAGCCGGCGACCAGTGCGACCCAGCCGGAGAACGTCATCACCACCAGCAGCCGCGCCATCCACGGCGCGGGTGCGCCGCGCTTGCGGAACTGCCACGCAGCGACCCACGAGGCTGCGAGCATCAGCAGGCCAACGCCAACCATGATGCGGAACGCGAAGAACAGCGGGGCTACGGGCGGGTGGCGATCGGCAAATGCGTCGATGCCCTTGATTTCGCCGTCGATCTTGTGGGTCAGGTAGATCGATGCCAGCTTCGGAATCGCGATCTCGAAATCGTTCGACTGCGTCGTGGCGTTGGGCAGGCCGAACAGCACAGCCGGCGCGCCCTTCTCGGTCTTCCAGATACCTTCCATTGCCGCGATCTTGGCCGGCTGGTGATGCAGCGTGTTCAGGCCGTGCAGGTCACCGGCCACGATCTGCAGCGGAATCAGGATTGCCGCCAGCACCACGCCCGTACGCATCGAATGCAGGACTTCGCGGCTGCGATCGTTGCGCAGCCAGCGGTATGCGGAAATGCCGGCCACCAGGAAGGCAACGGTAAGACCGGAAGCCAGCAGCATGTGGACCAGACGGTAGGGGAAGGACGGGTTGAAGATGACCTCGATCCAGCTTGTCACATGCGCGCGGCCGTCGATCATCTCGAAGCCGGCCGGGGTTTGCATCCACGAGTTCAGTGCCAGGATCCAGAACGCCGACAGCGTGGTGCCACCTGCCACCAGCAGCGTGGCGATGGTGTGCATCCGGTTGCTGACGCGGCGCATCCCGAACAGCATGATGCCCAGGAAGGTGGCTTCCAGGAAGAACGCGGTCAGGACTTCATAGGCCAGCAGCGGGCCCGCGATATTGCCGACGGTCTCCATGTATCCCGGCCAATTGGTGCCGAACTGGAAGCTCATCGTGATGCCGCTGACCACGCCCAGCGCGAATGTCAGCGCGAAAATCTTCACCCAGACGCGATACGCGTCCATCCAGCTTTCGTCGCCGGTCTTGTTGTAGCGCAGCTTGAAGAACAGCAGAACCCACGCCAGAGAGATGCTGATGGTGGGGAAGAGGATATGGAACGTGATATTCGCGGCGAACTGGATGCGGGCCAGTATCACCGGATCGACACTTGCAAACACGAATTACTCCTTGCGGGAACGGGCGGACTTCGCGGGGGCCTTGGCGGCTTCCCGGGGGGCTGGCTTGCTCGATGCCTTGCTGGATGCCTTGTCTCCGCCGATACCGATGGCGGAGGTCAGGCGGTCCTTCACGTCGAGCAGCTTGGTGACGCGCGAGCCCAGGCGCATCAGCTTTTCCAGCGTGGCGACGTCAAGCTTCTGCGTGTCGCCGAACCACGTGGTGACCAGGAAAATCAGCCCGTACATCTCCTTCATGCGCGCCTGCGCGTGGAGATCCTCGGGTGATGTCGGCGTTTCGAGCTGCACTTCGCGCAGCATCGACAACGTGGGATCGATCTCGCGCCGGCGGCGTTGCTCGGCCAGCGTGCGGAAGATGGCCCAGACGTCGTCGGGCGCGGAGAAGTACTCGCGCCGGTCGCCGGGCTGGTGGGACAGGCGCACCAGATTCCAGGATTCCAGTTCCTTCAGACCGATGCTGACATTCGAGCGCGAAAACCCAAGAGATTCGGCGATTTCGTCGGCGTTGAGGGGGCGCGAGGCCGTGAAGAGCAGGGCGTAAATCTGACCAACCGTTCGGTTAATCCCCCAGCGACTGCCCATCTCCCCGAAGTGGAGAACAAAGCGCTGGATCAGGGGCGAGAGTTGCATGTTCGTTTCGAACTTTCAGAATTTTGTGAAAGTTTAGTACGAAACGCCTGATCGTGCTCAAAGAAGTTTGCGCGGCGCTTTGCCGCAGGGGGTCAATCGGCCTGTCACGTCTCATAGTTTGTGGGTTCTGTCTCACAGTTTGTGGGTTGAATTCTCAAAGTTAATGGGTACACTGGACGACTCGGATCCGGCCATGGAGGCCGATTTCGGGGCGGCGGGACCTCCGTGGGATTTGTCGAATGGTGTTCTTCTGCTGGCGCTCGCACAGGGAATGCTCCCGTGTCGTCGATGCGATGGCCGAAGCGACGCACGCCGCGGCAGCAAGACGGTTCTCGTACGAACGCCGGTCGTTGCTCGAGTGTGGCGGCGATGTCAAGGCGACGCTTTACGCCGCGTTGCGCAGAACGGCCCTTGCGGCCAGCGCATCCGCTATAGGCTCTGGAATTGCGAGCAATGGTGGGCTAAGTCACCGGTTGGCGTAGCCGTAAGCGATTGGTGCGCGGTGTTCAGTGCACCGTCGAGTCCTGAGGCAGATCGTATTCTCGGCTTGTGTTCGGTGCGGAGACCTGCGTGGGCCGCTGCGTGGCTCTCGTGCCGAAGCGCCGCCAATATTTTCCGCTGCACGTCGCGACTCGAACGTGCATGCGTATCCGGAGTTGATCGATTACGACTCAAGCTCCGGACGAAGACCGCTCAGGCTTGTGCAAAGGGATCCGATCTTTCGATGCTGAGCAGAAAGTGATCAAACTGTTGGCGATCGTTGTCGCGAATCTTCTTCAGCACAAACTTTGCGAGGGACGCAATCTCCGTGCAATCGATTGGCTGCGTGCTCCGATCGATGAATTCGCCCAGATGCGAAAACTCATTGATGAGTCGCTGGACGAAGGCCTCCGTATTGGAGCCGTCACCAAAAAATAGTCTGACGCGCTCATCATGATCGGCGCGGTCGTTCCGGGCAGAGGGATACTTGAAGAAGAGAAAGGCCTCGAGAAACTTCCGTAGATTGTTGCCGAAATTGTAGAAGCTATGGAACTGGTCCGTGGCATTGGCATCATCTGCGCAGCAAAAAATCTCACCGAACAAATAGTTCAGCTCAGTCACGTAGTTGCGCAAGTAATGCGGCATCAGCCCGATTGCGCTGGATGAGTCCTTGCGCGTGATAAGGAAGCTCTCATTGTCCTTCCCGGGCTTCGTTAGCCGCTTCAAGTACTTCAGAAATTCGAGATTGTGAGTAGAGATGAACAGCTGCTCATACCGATAGGTCGGCTTGGCGTTGGCGTCCTTGATGACATTGCCATCGTTGTCTTCGAGCGGCTTTGCGAGGTACGTCTCGATCAAGCTGAAAACGAAGAAGATATGGTTGCTGTCCAGGCTCGAGATCGGGTCGTCGATATAGACGATTAGTTTCTTACCCTCGGTGTCGACATCCTTGAGCTTGGCAAGAAAGTAGCAGAACGCCACCAAGCTGCATTCCCCCTCACTGAGGTTGTACGCTGCGTGCTCCCCGCGCATGATTTGGAACCGATACGTGGTCGAGCCTTCCGCTTCCAAGGCCGACAACCGCAAGCCACCATGTCCAAGAAAGTGGCCAAGATATCGGTTGACCTGCTCGGCGCCCCGGCGCTCATCGCGAAGCTGGGTTTTCAGATGAGCGATCTTTTCACTGCGTTGCTTGCCCTCTGTTTCGATTGCATCACGCTCGGCCTTGGCAGTGCTCGCATCGGCCGACAGCCCACGGATTCGATCTTCCTCCGCTGCGAGGCCAATATCCGCCACGAACTGCGCAATCTCACCTAGACGAAGTTCAGTGCGCGCAGCTGCCTGTGTGTCTGCCAACGATGCGGTTGCCTGATTGTTCAGGTCGATCAGCACGTTGATGGCCGCGATGGCTTCCACAATCGACGGTGACGGATCCAAGGCGTCGTGAGGCAGTCGCTCGACAAAGATATTGTCGCGGCGCGCGGTCAGCTCGGTCTCTAGTGCGTGCAGGCTGGCTCGGTAGCGATCAAGGAGTTCCTGCAACGTGCGCGCCAGCTCGTCAAAGCGCGCCCGATGCGATGCGTAAAAGGCTTTGGGGCTGATTAGAAGCAGGGCGTCGATGCGACCGCGCTCTTTCCAAATCTCGCCTAACACCGCGGTGATTTGACTGTCGAGGTCGGCCGATTCCTGATTAAAGTGGCCGCCCAACGTATCCCACAACGCTGCCGGCAGAGGTGTGCCACAGAATCCGCACGTCGTTCGCGTATCGCGGTGGAGGCCGATACCGGCTTTCACCCAACTTTGCAGGACGGCATTGTTCAGCAGTTCCTGGAGCGGCGCGCTTGGCTGGATCTTCTTGGTGATCAACTTGTTGGTCGTGGCACCGAGCGCCGCGAGCGATGGATTGAACGACGGTAAGAGCCGGACGTCGGGCAGCGGAGCTTCGCCGAGTAGCGCGATCAGGGCTTTCTTGTCCTCCTCGGCTAGGGGCGCAAGGCTGCCATCCTTCACGGATTTGATATCGAGCTTGAGCTTACGAATGTCGTACGTCGCGTCTCGGTACAGCGGGTTGTGCTTGATGCCAGTCGGGCGTCGATTGGCCTTGTCGACAAGCAACCGTTCGAGGCCCTCGGCCGCATCGCTAGCCAGCTTGTGCTTGTTAGCGTGCGCTACCTTCTTGACTTGAAAGTCGTGCCGCAGACCCGTCTGCGACTCGACGCTGCCCAGTTCCTTCTCCAAGGCGTCGATTTGCGCTTCGAGTTCCTTGTTTTGCTGGCCCAGCACGGCAAAGGGTGAAATGTGGCCGGTCTCATCTCGCAGAAACGCTAAGTGCTCATCGACGAAATCCTTGTTGTAGACGCGTACCGTGTGGGCATGGGTGGGAATATTGTGGTGAGACAGGACGCCACCAGACAGCGTCACCTGAAACGCCGGCCCAGCATAGCGAGGCGATATCGAGCCAGTCTCTAGGGCGCGGACGATACGCGAGAGCGTGGTCTTGCCAGAATAGTTGCGACCGTACAGGACGTTGAGCTTCTTGAATTTGGCAACGTTGTTGCCCGGATCCCTGACTGCTTTGTTCCAAACGAAATTGGCATAGCACCCGAAATTCTCGATGTCGATCTTCTCGATCATGTAATAGACCCCTCCGATTGTATGAACGCATACCTTTCCTCACCCCGCCTCCCGACCGTGATCTGGGGCGGATCATCGCAGTCTCTGGTACGCGGCTTCGACTCACTTCGCCGCAGCGCCCAAAGCGCTGGAAAGGCTCCGACAGCAGTGGCGGCGCGCCGGTGCATGCAAGGATTGGCTAGAATGCGAAATCCCTGGTCATCGGAGCCGCCATGACGCGCGCGTTTGTGTCCTATAGTCACGCAGACGAATCCTACCGTGCCGAACTCGAAAAACACCTCTCCCTCCTACGTAAGCAGGGGCTGATTGACCTTTGGCACGACCATCGGATTCCGGCCGGAGGGGAGATCGACCGCCATGTCAGTGCCGAACTGGAGGGCGCCGACCTGATCCTCATGCTGGTCAGCGCCGACTTTATGGCCTCGGATTACTGCTATGGCATCGAGATGACCCGCGCCTTGGCACGGCACGCGGCGGGCACCGCCATCGTAGTTCCTCTGATTGTGCGGCCCTGCGACTGGCACTCAGCGCCGTTTGGCCGTCTCAAGGCGCTGCCACAGGACGGCAAGCCGATCAGTAAGTGGCCCTCCCACGATGATGCATTTGTGGACATTGTGCAGTCGCTGCGACAACTGGTGGCGCCGCGACGCGAGAGCCTGAGCGGGGCGACGGCACCGCTCGCCCAAGCGACGCCGGCCAGCACACCGGTGGCGGCTGCGCGGCCGCGTTCAAGCACGCTTGCGCTACGCAAGCAGTTCAGCGACATCGACCGGGATCGGTTCCTCGAGGAGGGGTTCGCCTACATCCGCGCCTTTTTTGAGAACTCGATGGAAGAGTTGGCGCCGCGCAATCCGGGCTACGAGGCGCGTTTCCGGCCGATTTCCAACGAGGGCTTTACCGGCGCCCTCTATCGGGACGGCAAGAAGGTGGCGGGATGTTACGTTCGCATCAGTCGGCTCTATGGCGGGCGCGCGCAGATTGGCTACTCCGGCAATGACAATGCCCAGGACAATGGCTACAACGAGATGCTGCATGTCGAGGCGGATGATCAGGCGATGTACTTTCGCCAGCAAATGCAGCAATGGTCCGGCAACGACGCAAAGCTGACCCCCGAAGGCGCGGCGGAGGTGCTCTGGCAACTGTTCGTGGAGCGTCTCCGCTGACGCGGTGCGTGGCCCGCCGTACTAACGCGACTCGGGGTGGTAGACAAGGCCGTATGCGCCGAATAGTTCAGTATTCATCGCGGTGACGGCGGCGTTCCACGCATCGGGTTGTGACACGGTGCGAAGGGGCCACTGCAGCGTAGTGAGGTGTGGCGCTGGGGTAGTGCGAGACCAGCCGCGATTGCCGGTGACGAAGGGCAAGCGGTTTGCGTGCAGGAGGGTGGCCGTCAACCGATAGGATGGCGCCGTTTCGCCGGTGAGCCGCAGCGCCATTTCTACGAAGTCCTCGAAGGCGCCCGCATAGAAGTCATGCAAACAAGGTCCGGCCGGTTCGCGATGGCCGTCCGGGAAGGCCCACACGCCGGCGATACACGAGCCGTCGCGATGCATCTCGAGCGCCCATTGCGGATCGTCCCTTGCGTCTCGGCACGCCCAGCCGCGGAAGACCGGGCGGGCGGCCTGAGAGGAGTGGAAGCCATCCCACCAAGCTACCTGGCGGTTTGTCCCGTGGCTTAACGCCATCTTGATGGCCGAGTCGGCCAAGGGGGGCGCGGCGTCCTGGTTCTCGGGGCTCGCCTGCACAATTAGTGCGGGCTTATCGGCCAGTGCATAGCTGCTGGCGAATTCCGCCAGGCGCAGCAGCATGTCGGGCCGCCCGGCATAGGCGATCTGCAAGGCGGTGTCCTGCGTCAGCATGAGGGGAAACCTCCGGTCAGTGTGGATGTGTCTCGCACTATACCCGTTAAGGTTGAGGGCGACTCATGCATGCCGCCATGCCTGAGCGCGCAGGCTTCTGGGGGCGATTTGCGTTGACCCCTGAAATCCGCTGCAAGATAAGTCGTCTTATTTTCTATAGTGGAACGGCCGACGCCCATGGCCGACCGCCGCCTGCTCCCGCCTGACGACCCCGCCGACCCCGCTACGCCGTGCCTGATTCACGACTCCGGGGAGTGTGACGTGACGTCTGATCCTGATGCCTTCTGCCCGCTGCGCGCGCCGCGGCCACCCCATGCCTACGGCGTCACGCGGGCCCGCCTGCACCGCGGCCACTTCGCTTACCTGCGGGCGGTGGTCCAGGGGCTGTCACCCCGGGCCGCCTGGGAGCGCTATCTGCCCGACGCCGGGGCGTTTGAGGACACGCCGCACGTGCACCGCATGTCCGCATGGATACGCACGGAGCTGTCCGCCGCGGCAGCCCGGGGCGGGGATTTCGGCCAGGCGCGGCTGCTGCGGCTCGACCTCGCACCCCTCCCGGACGATCTGCCGTCACTGGAAGCGTTCATCGACCGCGAGGCGCTCGACGACCTCGCCGAAGCGGAGCAGCTCGCCGCCTATCAGGCCGCCTTTGATTCCGAGCTGGCGCGACAGCGGCGCCGTGCAACCCTGCTGCGGCGGCAGTTGGGCGCCATTTACGCACTGGAGGCACGGGTCGCGGTGCCCGTTGCCCTGCAGGATGGCGTGGAGGCGTGGTTCACCGATGCGATCGCGCAGCGTCTCCAGGCTGCCGGGCTGCCGACCCTCTATGCCCTGCGCGCCCGGATGGCGAGCCGCCAACGCTGGTGGGGCGCGATCCCCGGCATCGGACCGATCAAGGCGGGCGCCCTGGCGCAGTTCATGGCCGCGCATTTCGAGGCTGCCCAATTCGCGGACGCGCCGGCCTGGCCCGTGACCGCCCGGCAAGCGCCATCGGACACGCTGGACGGGAGCCTATCGGCTGGTGGGGTGTCGGCCCTGATGCCGATGGAGCGGCTGATTGTGCCCGACGATCTCACGGGACGGCAGGGCCGCTTTCGTGCGCCGCCCGGGCAGTGCCTGCTGGACGCCGATGACGACCGCGCGGCCATCCTGGCCTGGCTGGCTGCGCGGGGCCGGCCCCGCGGGCGTCGCCGCCCGCCACCGTCCGTCGCATCGGTCGTGCCGGCCGCGGATCTGCCGGCTCCGGATCTGCCGGCCCCTCCGGGCGCGCGACTCACGTGTACCCAACTGGCCTACCGCAAGGAAGCCGAGCGCTTCCTGCTGTGGGCCGTGGGCGAGCGGCGGCGCGCCCTGTCATCGATGACGGTGGAGGACTGTCTCGCCTATCGGGACTTCCTACTCGCCCCGCCCGCGGCGTGGTGCGGCCCGCGCGCACAGCCGCGCTGGAAAGCCAGCTGGCGCCCATTTGCCGGGCCGCTGTCGCTGCGTTCCTGTGCCTTCGCCGTCGGGGTGCTCGGTAACCTCTTCGCCTTCCTGGTGGACCAGGGCTATCTGATCGGCAACCCGTGGCGTGCGGTCGTGCCGCCGGCCGAGGGGCCGCGCGGGCCGGATCCGGGGCGCGGCCTGACGGCGTCACAATGGCAGGGCGTGCTGGCGGCACTGGCGAGACTGCCCGACACGCTGTCCTCGCGACGTCTGCAGTTCGCCTTGCCGTTCCTGCACGATACCGGTTTGCGCCTGGCCGAGTTGCTGGCGGCGACCACTGCCGACCTGTCGTGGGAGGCCCTGCCGCAACCGGGCAGGCCGCCACTGGAGGGATGGTGGCTCACCGTGCGGGGCAAGGGCGATCGCATCCGGCAAGTCCCGGTGTCGCCGGACTCGATGGCGAGACTCTCCGCGTATCTGCTGGCGCGTGGGCTACCGGCGGATCCGGGCGCGTCGCCCGCGGTCCCGCTGATCGGCGCGAATCCCTCGCCCGCGCGCGCGCGTGGCGCGGCGGCGGGGGACCCGACGCGGCACGTCGCGGCCAGCAGTTTCCACCGGCACATCCGGACCTTCTTCGCCCGCTGTGCGCAGGGGCTGCGCGTGAGCGATCCGGCGAGTGCCGCACGCCTGGGGCGGGCCACCACCCATTGGCTGCGCCACACGCACGTATGGCACGCGCTCGATGCCGGTGTGCCCGTCGAGATCGTCCAGCAGAACGTCGGCCATGTCTCACTGGACACAACGACCCGCTATGTGAAGACCGAGCGTGTGCGCAGGCTGCAAGCCATGCAGCAGCTTTGGCAGACCACTAGCAGGGCGGCTTCCGCCGCTGGCGTCGACCAGGCGTCTTCCCGCGCGAGCCCGTGAAGAGGCCGTGATCGATTTCTCACGGAAACGCATTGACGCCGGACGCCGTTCCGCCGCGCTGCGCTCGGCTACCAAATGGGTCGCTAAATCGCTACCAAATAGTGGCCTAATTTATATCGTGGCGAGTACCGCCACGTCAAAGCATCGCCCGACCGCAATTAATCCGGTGGGCGATTGGTTCGGGATTTGAAAGCCCGCGTATCGCCGACTAAGCTTAGCTTGGACGTTTCCGTTTTGGCGAACGGAAATGAAAAACCGCGTGCGGCAGTTGGCGCTGCGTCACGCGGTTCAGAATTCTGCGTACGACCAATGGGCCTACGCATGCCGGATGTTCGATTACTGGGCTATGCAACCCCAGTATTGAACAGGGGGCATGCCAGGTCAAGGACTTTGTCGTCCTGCAATTCACGAGGTGATTTAAAAAATACTTCGTGGGAGGCTGATATGCCCGCAGTTCTATCACGCATGGATCCGCTTGGCGGTTTTCGATGGACCCCTTCGGTCGCGCAGGGGGGGCGCCGTGGGGTGAGCTACTACGGTCGCTGGCCCTCGCCGACGCAGGGCCGCTCGATCCTGCTGCGCGCCAAGGAGTTGTTGCCGATTGTGAGTTTCCTGGAGGCTTGTGCCGTCTTGCAGCTCATTCAGGAGTTTCGCGAGCAACCGGGCGTTCTCACGCGGTTTGTTGGCGGAGAATCGGCTGAATACCGGCCGGATTTTATCTTTTCTCGCAATGGGACTTTCTATCTCGTTCTCGCGTCCGCGCGGTCGCGCGCGCGCGGCGCAACACTGGACGCAAATCTCATGGCCTATTGCGGAGCGGAGCGCTGCTATTTTCGCGTCCGCGGATTTTCGCCTACGAAGGTGTCCATCGCCCTATTGACTGCGCTGAGCCCTGCGCAACTCAAGCGGGGATTGCTAAGCGACACTCAACGCGGGATGGTTGTTACGCTCTTCGACGAATTGATTGGTGCCCCGTAAATGCCACCGACGTGAATCAGGGAGCGCCGATTTCTAGGGGCAGCTTATCTATCCATTCCGGGGGTGGAACATGAAGAACGCCGATCAGCTTGCGGGATCGAAAAAGGGGGCGCGCGCCGCCGGCGCCCCTCGCGCACAAGACAAGGCGGACACGGTGGCAATCACCTCAGATGGCCGGGTCCGGATCTTCCAGCGTGGTGGCAAGACCTATCAGGTTTGCGTGGCGCTCGACGCCCGGACGGTGATATGTCGCGACCTGCAAGACGGCAAGCTCGTTGAGTTCAGCACCGGAGAGATCGGCCTGGAGTCCGTCCCCATTGCGCCGGGGGCGACCGGCCAGCTTCGGGATGCGCCGGACTCCGTGCGAAAAGAGACCGCGCGAAGGCGCCATTATCTGCGCGAAGTCGCGAAACATGGCGCAACGAGCTTCCGCCGAGGCGACAGGTTGCGCGAAGCCATCGGTAAGGCGGCACAGCGACTCGGTGACCCCCAGCCACCGTCCGATTCTACGGTGGTGCGCTGGTGGCACGCCCTGCTACGTGACGGTTTCGCGGGGCTGATGTCGCATACGGATCTGCGGGGCGGAAAAGGCAAGCCCCGCCTCGCCGCGGGCCACATCGAAAAAATCTCCGGCGCCGTGGAGCAGTGCCTGCAGCGGCCGCGGCGCCCCATCGTAGAAATTCTGGATGAGGTCAATCAGCGGGTCGCGGCGGAAAATGCCTGGAAGCTTGGCCTGCCTGACCGGCCCATCACCCGGGCGACCTTGTACCGCTTTCTTCGGAAGCAACCGGCCATCGAGAGATTGCGGGCGAAGGTCGGAACAGCCGAGGCGCACCGGATGCTCAGTCTGTCCAAGGCAGACCCGAGCGAGGGGCCGTCGCGGCCGCTCCAGCGTGTCCAATCTGACCACGGTCAGCTCGATGTGATGCTCGTCGATGAGGTGACAGGAGAGCCGGTAGGCAGGCCATATTTTTCCGTCATGGTCTGTGTCGCCACGCGCATGGTCGTGGCGTGGGAGGTGTCACTGGCTTCCCCCAACGAACAAACCGTTCTCGCCCTCCTGCGGCAAGCGATGACCGGTCTTTCCGGAGGGGCCCAGGAACAGAAGCTCATCAATAACGGTGCAGGGGTCACTGACCGGCAGACCGACTCGCCAAACGCACCGCCGCGACGCTTGGCCCACGGCCAGATCGAAATGCTGCTGTTCGACCGCGCCAAAGAATTCGACTCCGCTGCGGTCCAGGCAGCATGTGCCGATCTGGATATCGTGGCCATGTTCTGTCCGGCCTATCGCCCCGACAGCAAGGGGCATGTTGAGCGATTCATCGGGACGGTCAATCGAAGCTTCATCAGCTCATTGCCTGGAACCACTTACGGGAGCCCCAAAGAGCGGCGCGGTTATGACGCGCAGGGCAATGCAACCCTGACTATCTCGGAGCTTCGCACGGTTCTTGGGAGGTGGATCGATACGGTCTATGCATTGACCCCTCACGATGGACTGAAAGGGGTGACGCCAGGAAATGCCTGGCAGCAATTCGCGGCGTCGCACTGTCTCGATTCGCTGCATAGCGATGAGGCGGTCTCGCGCGCATGCCGCCCGCGGGAGCGGCGGCATATCGGCAAAAGCGGCATCAAGCTGTTCGGCAATCAACGTTACGCCTCGGCAGAACTCGAGGCCTTGCGGTGTCACTTTGGCCTGCACTGCGAGGTCACGGTTCGCTTCGATCCGCTTGACCTTGGGCGAGTCTGGGTCATCCATCCGGAGACGCGACTCGAGCTCGCCGTGCCTAACGTCGATCCGACCTACGCCCGCGAGCTCACACTGCGCGAGCACGAGCTCCTGAGGAAGTGCCAACGCGCCAGCAATCATCACGCAAAGAATGCGGCGCAGTTGAGCAGCAACCGTGAGGCGGTCCGCCGAGAAGTCGAGAAGGCGCAGGCGGACCGGACGATGCGACGACGCAAGGCCGCCGCCATCGCCAGGGATGCCGGCCGTCGCGCCAGGCCATCGCCTCCAACGTCGGAAGGGACGTCCGTCCAGGACGGCGTGCCCGCGGTGCTTGGCGTCTTCCGTGTGCGACCACGCAAGGATCTGCCCGGCTTCGTTCTGGGCGGTAAGACGCGTCTTGGCGTGGCGATCCCGTTGACAAATGCCGATCCGTCAAATGGAGCAAGCCATGAAGAATGAGCTGCAAGGCCAGCAGGCCACGCGGGAGGTGTCGCAGTACATCATTGACTATCCCGCCTTCCATGCGCTGAGGGAGAAGATGGAGCGCATGCTCCGTTCGCCCGACCCGCGTGGTTTGCTGATTGTGGGCGACACGCGGGTGGGAAAGACAACCCTGGCGAAGTCCGTTCTCGATGTACACCCCAAGACCATCATCGACGGCACGCCGAGCGTTCCGGCTCTGTACATCGAAATTCCGACCATTCCGACCGAAAAATCCATTGCGCGCGCCCTCATGCTGCAACTCGACGTGACAACGAGCCGGGCGCTCAGCGAGCAGGAACTGATCAGCCGCTTTGCCCGAATCGCCGAGTACTGCCGGATCAAGCTGGTCATCATCGACGAGTTTCATCACTTCACCGAATCGTCGCAATATCCCAAGCTGCTCCGGTACGCGAATTCCGTTAAGAGCCTCATGAATCGAGCCGGCGTTTCCGTGGTGCTGATGGGACTCCCGAGCTCGCGCGCGATTCTTGATAAGAATCAGCAATTGCGCGGCCGCTTTTCATCGGTGCAGCACATCGGCGCCTTCGCGATGGAAGATACCGCGCAGTTCAATGATTTTCTGGACGTCCTGCGGGCCTTGGCGGACAAGCTCCCCTTTGAGAATGCGCAGGAACTTGCGGGCGAGCTGTACGGCCCGCGCATGTGGTATGCCACCCATGGCGCGCTCGGGTACGTCAAGAAATTGCTGATCGAGGCCGTCGAAACGAGCGACGCCGCCAACCGAAAGCTCAGCATGGCCCTGATGGAGAAGGCGTTTACGGCGGCGATCTGGCACGATGGGGTCGGGAAACTCAATCCGTTCAATCGCAACTTCAGCCACAATCTACTCGACGAAGTCGGACAGCCGTTCTGTCCGGACATGGCATTCTAAGATGGCACGGGGAGCGTTGGCTGGGAATGCCTGGGTTGCCGACGAGTGGACGATATCGCCGCTCAACCACTGGCCGTCTATGAATCCGACGCGTATGCCGACGGCGCTGGCATGCCGGACGCGCTTGGAGAACGAGAGCGCGCGTGGCTACGCGCTTCGCACAAGGAGCAGGCCGGTCACGACGGCAGCGGCAAAAGCAGCCGCCAGCAGACAGTCTGCGGTGCCGGAGTCCGATCGGCTGCGCCACCGTACGTGCTTTTGCCCGGCATGTTTTGAGGATGATCCCTTCTGGCATGACGAATGGGAACGCCGAGGTGTTTTGGCATGCCCGGTACACGGACTACGCCTCGTCACGCGATGTCCGATCTGCGGAAGCCCTTTGAAGTGGCACCGAGCGGACCTTTGGCATTGCTGCTGTGGATTTCCACTGTCACTGTGGCCACGTGAGCCTGCCAGTGATGGAGAGATGGCCGCCACCCGATTCATCTTGCGACGGAAAGGCGTGGAGGGCGAGACCCGATGCACATTGCAAGGACTGTCGCGAGGTGTTCGCGTGTCTTTTCTCCGAGCCCTTGGCTACGCGTGGCTGGGCGAAGCGATCACTGCGCGGCAACGGCTGGGCGGGCTTGGCGAGAACGGGGATGCCCGTGCTTTTGCCGCGGCAGGCGACGCGCTTCTGCGGTTAAGTGATCCCGTTTCCTTTCTCGTAAGCGAGTTTGCCGAAGTCACTGATGCAAAGTACCGCGACTTGCAGAAGCTGGTCGCTTCCGAGCTGTATCGAGGGATGCGAGATGTGGACTGTTCTGGGCTGCATGATCTCTTACGCGAAGCCGTCGCCAAGCGCTTCGCGACCCGTGCAATTGACGGAAGCGTTCTGAGCTATTGGATGCCAATCTTCCTCGATAGCTCGGGCCATTGGCCAGTTGACATCGAGCCGCTCGCTTCGAAGGGCTTTCCGGCTGCGCATTCCTTCCGAACGATTTGGGCGAAACGTACTCAGAGAGTGTCGCTGAGGGATCTGTACAGTGCCTGGCTTGCAAGGCGTGGGGGGCAATCGGCCCGAGAGCTCTCCGAGCGGTACAAGCTTCCCATGAGCGTCGTGGCTCGCATGTTAAGGCGCTTAGGCCATAGCAAGTGCGGCGCAGAGCATAAGTACCCTGGTCAGGCAGTGGATGCCGTGTTCGGGCGCTACAAGACGGTTGGCAATCGGGAAGACTACATCGACATTGCAACCGTCTTGCGCAATGGCATGACGCTTGACGAGTGCGTCAGGCGGATCCTGGACCCCGCGAACATCCAGCGCCGTGCGATCGCGCTCGTGCAACACGGGGACAAGCGGGATCTGATGTTCGCCAAGTGGGTGTTGCCGTACTGCTGGTCGGTTCGCGTTGTGGTTCCATATGGCTACGGCGAGAATCTTAGTGACTTGCGGTGGACCAGCGTCAAGATCGCCGCCAGGTTTCTACGCATTGAGCGAGCGACGGTGTATCGTTGGGTCGAAGAGGGACACTTGGGCATCGTACTGCCTGGCGTGCCAAGCGAGGCAATGGGGATTCCTCGAGAAGCCCTGCGTCGGCTGCGGCACAGCCAATTGGGCTGGTATCTGCCGGAAGGCCAACGATCGCCTAGGAGGTTGACAGTCAGTTCGCAGAACCGGGCAGCGGCATCGCGTACAGACAGTTGAATTTGCAGCCTATAGAGGCGGCCGAAGGCGTCGATCAAAGTCTTCGGTCAGCCAATCTCCTGTTGGAGCCAGACTTGTTGTATGGCCGTGTCTTTCACCTATTTGCGTCAGCCACCTCCGCGGGAAAGGCACTATGCCATCTTCACTTGCCCTTTTACTTTCAGCATTGCCCCACTATCGGGGGATGCAGCTAGCTCGGGCTAGCCCTTAGTATCGCGCGGAATAACAGCAGATACGGGAGGGTCAAGTGAAAACGATGCTTGGGTTGGCGTTCCTTTTCGCCATTGTCATCGTTGTCGTGTCGAGACTGAAGGCAGCAGGGCGAGGCGGGCGTTCCTCGACAAATTTTAGCTTTGCCCGTAGGACTCCATTCTTGCGCCATGACGAGATACAGCTCTTCGAACGGTTGACGGCCGCCCTGATAGACACGCACATCTTTCCCCAAGTAGCGATGTCCGCGTTCGTACAGCATAAGGGAAAGTCGCAAGCGGCGAGGAATCTGTTCGCTCAGAAGTATGTCGACTACCTCGTTTGTGAGCGCAAGACGATGCGGCCCCTCTACGTCGTTGAGCTTGATGGCGCCTCGCACGGAAGTGCTAAGGCGCAGAAGCGCGATAAGCAAAAGAACGATGTTCTCGCATCGGCCGGTATCCCGATCATGCGCTACGCGTCCAAGGATGTCGATCTGCGGACTATCCTGCGTGACTACGAGAGTGTTGTATCGCCACGGTCCACCGAAGGAATTGGCTCGTCAGGATCAATTAGCGAACCAAAGTCGCGAGCCGTGCAGCCTCTTGCATAAGGCCAACATGCGCGGATACTTTGCCGTTGCGATATTTGTCATGGCCACGAATGCTGCGGGACAGACCATTTATCAATGTCGAAATGCTGCGGGACACGTCACGTTGCAGGATGGCCCGTGTCAGAGCGACGCAAGAACTGAGACGGTAAGCAAATCCATCGGTCAACGAAACGCCGAGTATCGCGCTGAACCATCTTCCATTTTCGACCCGAAAGGGCAGGCGAGGCTTACGTCGAGCATCATCTGTCCGTCCCTTCGCCAGTCCTACCAGGCTGCCGTTGCCAATTCTGAGCGGGCAATGCTTAGCCGAGATTCGGCACAGATCCAACAAGCATCGGAGGCCGTGCAACGAGCTGGTGCCCAGGTATCAAAGTACCGGTGCGAGTAGAAGTTCGGTGGGGCCAGCCAGCGTCTACCACCGGCATCAGCTCTGGGCTTCCGCCACGACCGGTGACGGCGGCATATGACTCACGATCGAAGGCGGCGCAACCGGCTGTAGCCGACCCATCTGCGACGTCCGATGCGATAGTTCGAAGGGCTGTAAATGCTTGGGACGCGGACGATCGCCCAGTGGTATGTGGAGCTTGAGGCGCAGCGGGCTTACAACGCCCTATGCTACCTGAGGCAGCAACAGATCCAGGGGAGCAGACAACGACCGGCGAGCCGGTCGTGTGCAATCTGCTGCTCGGCACTGTCGACTCAACTGACTTCATGCCGGCTGCGTGAACGGAGGGGGGCTGGTTCGGAAGATGCGGGTAGCGGGACGCCTTCTTGGGCTCCCCCGGCGATCTAGGCTGGCTCAGGATTGGGCGTCACGATGTTGAACCAGGTCGGGAATGTATCGAGCATGCCCAGTAGCTGGCCGAACACCTCCTGCTTGCCCTCGATGCGCAGTTCGCCAGCTGCGATGGCTTGCTCGATGCTCGTGGGCCCGACTTGCTGCAAACGCGCCAGTACGGCCTTGCTGAGCTTGATGGTGGCGTCCGCCCTGGGTGTCGCGTTGGCGAAATGGTTGAGCACTCCGTGCTTGACCTCAAGCGTGTACTGCTGGTCCACGTCGGTCAGGACCACATTCAGCACGAGGTGCTTGCCGGCTGCCTTCGGCCCGTTCAGCCGCACGGCCATGTAGCTGAACAGCATTTCGGGCGCCATCGCGCGGACCACGTCGGGGCTGGCGGACTGCATGCGGCGGATGTTCGGCACGCCGTTGCGCAGTTCGTTCGCACCTTGCAGATACTCGGCGCGCCACGACGGGGCTTCGGCCTGGTAGCCGAGCTGTTCATACGTGTCGGCCAGCAGCTCGCGCGCTTCCTTGTTCCCGGGGTTGGCAAAGACCACCTGCCGTAGCGCCTCAGCAAGCCAGCGGTACTCACCCTTGTCGAAATCCGCGTGGGCACGTGCCAGGATCGCCGCCTCGCCGCCCATGTACTCGACGTACTTCTTCGCGGCCTGTGTGGGCGGCAGCGGATCGAGCGAGGACGGGTTGCTGTCGTACCAGCCAAGGTAACGCTGGTAGACCGCTCGCGTGTTGTGCTTGACGGTGCCCCAGTAACCGCGGTTCGGCCAGTACTGCGCCAGTTCGGGCGGCAGCTTGACGGCTTCGGCGATCTCCGTGCCGACGTATCCCTCGTTCATCAGGCGCACCGACTGGTCGTGGATGTAGCGGTATGCGTCGCGCTGCTTCTCGAAGTAGTCGATGATGCGGTCGTGGCCCCACATCGGCCAGTGGTGAGACTGGAACTTGACCTCGATGTCCTTGCCGTAGCTGGTGATCGTGGCATTGATGCCGTCCACCCACTTGAGCGCATCGCGGACCTGCGCGCCGCGCAGCGTCAGAAGGTTATGCAGCGTGTTGGTCGTGTTCTCGGCCATCCACATTGCCTTGAACTGCGGGAACCAGGTATTCATCTCGGCGGGCGCCTCGGTGCCCGGCGTGAGCTGGAACACCATCTTCACCCCATCGATGACCAGTTCCTGGCCGTCCTTCGAGATCGTGTCGGTGGGTGGCACCAGCGACATGGTGCCGGGGGCGGCAAAGACGCCCAGACCAGCCGCCAGACGGCCCTGCGGATTGACGGGCAGCGGCGCGCCGCCCATGTAGACCGCGCGGCGACTCATGGCGTTGCCGGCGATCACGTTCTCGCTGACAGCCTCTTCCATGAAGCCTTCCGGCGCGATGATGCGCACCTTGCCGGACTGGATTTCCGCGTCGGTCACGATCCCCCGGATGCCGGCGTAGTGGTCGCCGTGTGAGTGGCTGAACACCACTGCGACGATGGGGCGCTGGCCAAGATGCTTGGTCACGAGATCGTACGCGGCACGCGCCGTTTCCGAGTAGCTCAGAGTGTCCATCACGATCCAGCCGGTATCGCCCTGGATGAACGTCATGTTGGCCAGGTCGAGGCTGCGGACCTGGTAGATGCGATCCGTAACCTTGTAGAGCCCGTAGTTCGCCAGAAGCTGGGAGTTGCGCCACAGGCTCGGGTTCACGGTATCCGGGGCATTCTTGCCGACGACCTGCGCGCGCAGGGTGGCCAGGCTGGTGCCGACGTTACCGTGGGCGGCACGCATCTCGGCCAGATCCGGCGCGGCAATCAGGCCGCGTTGGGCATCCTCAAACTCCTGCCTGTCCTGGAACGGCAACTCCTTGAGCACGGCGGCATTGGCCGCGCGCGTGGCGGCCGTCGCGGGCTTTGGTGCGACCTGCGCTACGGCACTGCCATGCGCGAGGATGAAGGTCGCCAGCCAGACCGCCACGCGGGCAGGCGTGGACGCGCCGGTTTGCCGGCTGGACGATGTGGGGGAGTTGCGAAGGACAGGCATGGTACTCAGCTTGACAGTAGTGCGTGGATGCGAAAACAGCGGGTTGGCGCGGCGCGGCGGGCGATGATGTGCCAGACACGACGAGCCCTGATGTTGGCCGCGGCACGAAGCGTGAAACCTTCGAATCGTGCCGCGGCATCTGATGCGTGTACTGATACCTCCAGCGTCAGAAGATGTGGCGAATGCCACTCATCACGCCGACCATGTTCTTCTGGCCGGGGGCCTGCGGATAGTTGAACAGGTAGCCGGTGAACGGGCCGTCGTTGGCCAGCGCCCCGTTGTGCACCCACGCGGTGGTGAAGTAGATGTCGGTGCGTTTGCTCAGCGCGTAGTCGGCCACGAAGCTGACCTGCTGCGGGTTGGCCGGGTTGGTTGGCACGCTGCTGTTGGAGAGGGCAAGCTGCTTGATGTTCGTGTAGAAGTACGCTAGCTGCAAGTCGAGCGCGGCGTTGATGCGGTAGCTGACACCAGCAAACCAGTAATCGTCACGCATGGCGGTGTTGCCGTTGGCGTAGGTCTGGTCGCCCCAACGGTAGCCTGCCATGACCTTCATCGGGCCGTTGGCATAGCTGCCGGCAATCGCTGCCTTGCGGACTTTGCCGGTGACGCCGATCGAGCCAGCCGGATTCCACTGGTCGTAGCCGACGCCCAGGCCGAAGCGTTCGTCGAGGTAGACCAGCGAGCCACCCCATGCCGTGTTGTCGCGCGGGGCACCCGGCGTTTCACCGAGGCCGCTGCCATAGAGAATGCCGCTGGGGCTCAGCGATGTCAGGCCCACGCCGGTGCCGAACGAGTAGTGGGCAGCGGCGGACACTGGCCCGAAGTTGCCCGTGTACTTGACCGTGTTGGCGGGCCGGTAGTTGATGCCCAACCACCAGACGCCCGGCTCATACGCCGGCGCGGCGCGCGTGGGCGAGAAGTTCAGCATGCCTTCGGCAAGACTCGAATACTGCTTGCCGAACGTCACCTTGCCATACTGGTTGCTCAGGCCGAGATAGGCCTGGCGATTGAAGATGCCGGTGTTGCCGGCGAACGCACCGGTATCGGGACTGAACTGGCTCTCGAGCGTGAAGATGGCCTTCAGGCCGCCGCCCAGGTCTTCCGAACCGCGCAGGCCCCAGCGCGATGCGGACAAGCCGCCCGTGCCAGGCATGTCGACGCGGCTACCTGCCGGCGGAACGCCTGCGAGTGTCTGCGATGCTGACGTCGGCGCCGTGGCGACCCGGTTGATGTACTCGACGCCGAGGTCGATGACGCCGTACAGCGTGACACTGGACTGCGCGTGCGCCGCGCTGGTCATTGCACTGAGTGCAGCCAGTACGACAAGTGATTTCTTCATGCTTTGAGGTCTCCTCTGCCTTCTTGATTTGTGACGCCCACGTTTGAGGCTGTCTGTTGTCGGCCCTCGATGCTGCTGTGCTGCGCGGCAGATCCTGCGGCCGGAGGACCTGCGCGTCTCGACAGTAGAGACGGCACCCCCCTGCTTCGCCTATCAAAATGGGGGGGGAGGGGTAGGGAGGGTGCCATCGCGGATGCGCACACCGTCCCGAAACCACGCCCTGATGCGGCACTTGGTGGTCCCGCCGCGGCCGTGCCTGGCGCATGAGGGAATTCACCAGTGTGTTGCCGGCGTCGGACATCCATGGCGGGCCGATCCGCTTCCGGCCACCGGGCAGTCGTGGCCCCTGTCTTCAGGGGAGGGGCGAGGCGGCGGGTTGCGTGACTACAGTGGCATGACAAGCAGAGAATGACGGCCGGCAACGGTCGGCCACGGAGTCCCCCATGTATCGACCAGATTCACACCATCACAGCAGGCCGGCCGCGAGGCTGCACTATCCATGCGGCGAGGCGCCCGCGCCAGGGCAGGCGTTCGAGATCGCGCCCGGCGTGTTATGGATGCGTCTGCCGCTGCCCAATGCGCTGTCGCATATCAACGTCTGGGCTATCGAGGACGGCGAGGGCTGGGCGATCGTGGATACAGGCGTCCATACCCCGCAGTCCGTGGAGGCCTGGCAGATGCTGCTGGAAGGCCCGCTGGGCGGCCGGCCGGTCACACGGGTGCTGGTCACGCATCAGCATCCGGATCACGTCGGCATGGCGGGCTGGCTCACGGAACGATTCGGTTGCCCGCTCTGGATGACGCGGTTGGAGTACCTGCACAGCCTTGCCACCGTTGCAGAGACCGGACAGGAGGTACCGCGCGAAGGCCTCGACTTCTATCGCCGCGCCGGTTGGGACGATGGCGCGCTCGACGGCTATCGCCAGCGATTCGGGCGCGCGGGGCGCATGATCTCGCGCCTGCCGCGCAGCTACCGACGTCTGAACGATGGCGAGACGCTGCGGATTGGTGCCCACACGTGGCAGGTACTGACCGGGCAAGGCCATACGCCTGAACACGCCTGTCTCTACTCGCATGAACTGGCGGTACTGATTGCCGGCGACCAGATTCTGCCGCGCATATCGCCCAACGTATCGGTGCATCCGATGGAGCCCGAGGCGAATCCGTTCGCCGGCTGGCAGGCATCGCTCTCCCGCTTCCGCAGGCTGGTCCCGGACGATGTGCTGGTACTGCCGGCACACAATGATCCGTTCGAAGGCCTGCACGCGCGCCTCGACCGGTTCGAGCAGTCGCTCTGGCGCGACCGGGCGCGGTTGCGCAACGCGTTGGGAGAGCCCCGGCGCGCGATCGACCTGTTCGGCGTTCTGTTTGCTGCGCCCGTGGCGGCAAACGATGCGCTCCAGTACGCACTAGCCACGGGCGAGACCGTCGCCTATCTCAACTACCTCCAGGTGCTTGGCGATATCGATGTGCGTATCGATGATGCTGGCGTGGCGTGGTATCGGGCCGTTGCGGCGATCGAGGTGCCACCGGCGACATCGATGCCCACCGAAGCGGCACTGCCGACATGACACCGGAACCCCTTGCCCCGGCGAGGTTCGCCGCGTCGGCTGACGCCGGAGGCGATCCGTTACGCGTGGCACCGGCGTTGCGGCAGTGGCGCGAGGTGCTGATGCAGCAGCTTTCGCGGTTGCCGGCAACCGGCGCATCGATCGATACGCGGCACGGCCTGCTGCTGCAGCTTGCCCGTTGTGAACTCGATCTCCGCGCGATGCTCCCTTCCGCCTCCCGGCACGGGGCCCGATCCCGTTAGCCCTGCCGGCGCCTGTCACCAGGCGGGGACGCCCCGGCCCGAGCCCAGTGCGGGTGGGCCGCGGAATTGCCCGGCTACCTCCCCAAACAGATTCCGCAAATCCGCAAAAGAAAACTCCGGCTCGAAGCCGGAGGGCCAAACACTGGCAAGTCAACGTGGAGACAACACGTGGAACAGGTGCGGGCATGCGGGCGCAAGAATCGCGTCCGCATGCCCGCGAAAGTCAGGACACGCGGCGGGACTGATCCTTCCAGTACTTCTCGCGAACGTGCCGACGCAGGACCTTGCCGACCGCACTGACGGGCAGGGCCTCGACCACCGCCACAGTCTTGGGCGCCTTGAAGCGGCCGAGCTTTTCCTTGACGTGTTCGATCAGCGCTTGCGGATCAACCGACGCGTCGGACTTCAGTACTACCTCCGCGTGCACGGCTTCGCCCCATTTGTCATTGGGCACGCCGACCACCGCGGACATGGAAACGGCGGGGTGCGCGTTGAGCGATGCCTCGACCTCGACGGCATACACGTTGAAGCCGCCAGTGATGATCACGTCCTTCTTGCGGTCGACGATGAACACGTAGCCCGCGTCGTCGACGTAACCTAGATCGCCCGATTTCCAGAATCCGTCGTGGAACTCGGCCGCGGTGCCTTCCGGGTTGGCGTGGTAGCCGCTGATCGTGCCGCGCCCGCGCAGCCAGAGTTCGCCGGTGGTGCCAGGTGGAACATCGTTGCCATCGGTGTCGACGATCCGCAGTTCGATGCCGATGGTCGGTCTGCCGGCGGACGCGAGCCGGCCGGTCTCCACCGCGGTCAGGTGGTCGGACGGTGTCAGCGTGCAAACCGCCTGTGCGCACTCGGTGGCGCCATAGAGCTGGAAAAAAATGTTGCCGAAACGCTGTTGCGCCTGGGCCAGCTTGGCGGGGCTCATCGGGGCCGCACCGTAATAGAGCGTGCGCAGGCTGGAAAGATCATGCCGCGAGGCTTCGGGCAGATCCAGCAGCCAGTTCACCAGCGTTGGCACCATCAGCGTAGTGGTGACTCTTTCGGCTTCGACATTGCGGCACCACGCCTTGAGGTCGGCGGCGTTCTGCGTCAAGGTGCAGCCACCGCGGAACATCGTGGGCAGGAACGAAAGGCCGGAGCCGTGGCTAACTGGCGCGATGTGGAGGTAGCGCGTATTGCGGTTCAGCGCCACGCCTTGCTCTTCATCGGCATACATCGTGTCGCGTGCCGCGAGCCAGTTGTCGATGGTGTACTGGGCGCACTTGCTCCTGCCGGTGGTGCCGCCGGTGAAGCGGTAGATCAGGACGTCCGAGCAGGTGTCCGACTGGATGCCGGGTTCCCCATCGGATACCCCTTCCAGAAGATCCCAGAAGTAGTGGATGCCCTCGCGCGGCGCCGGGATCGGGTCCATGCAGACCACGGTTGCGCCGTGCTCGCACAGCATGTCGCCGTAGCGATCCAGCAGCGCAGTCTCGATGAAGACGACCTTGGGTCGGATGAACTCGACCTGCCAGCGGTGCTCGTCGAACGCATCGCGGATGTTGGTATGGGCCAAGGCGGAATCGCCCTTGAAGGCGGTCCACGCATGCAGCAACGAGAGATTGTCGTTTTCCAGGATGCAGAGCGCGACATCGCCACGGCGCAAGCCAAGCCGACTGCGCATCATGTTGGCAATAAGGTTGGTCAGCCGGTGCAGCTCGCGGAAGGTGTATCGCCGGTTGCGCTCGATATTTACGAGGGCTTCCTTGTCGGCGAACTGCGTGGCGGCCTGCCCCATGACGCGGGCAAAGTCCATCTTCATCGTTGTCTCCGTGGCGCTCTTGTTGGGATTGGGTCCGACCCAGTGTAGGAGCGCCGATTTCCGGATTGCCCCTCTCCCGTGGAGAGGGGGAGTGGCTGGGAGCGGCCAACACGAATCCATCCCGGATGCGCCTCCCCTGCAAGAAAGGGGGGGGAGCAACACGCGGCGCCTCACTAAGATGAGCCTCACACATGGCACCGAGCGCCGTCCTGGCGCAGGCGATCGCCAGGATCAGGGAATAGGAGACAGCATGGATTTCGAACTGAATTCGGAACAGCGACTGTTGCAGGACAGCGTCCGCCGCTTCATCGAGCGGGAGTACAGCTTTGATGCGCGCGCCGCGCTGCTGACGGCGGGCGGCAGCGGCATCGCGGCCAACTGGAGCACGTTCGCGGAGAACGGCTGGCTGATGGCCGCGCTGCCGGAGGCCTACGGCGGCCTCGGCGGATCACTGCTCGACACCGCGATCATTGCGCAGGAGCTCGGGCGCGGGCTGGTCGTCGAGCCTTACCTCGGCTGCGCCGTACTGGCCGCGCAGACGCTGGTGGCCGGCGGCACCGAAGCGCAGAAGGCGTACCTGTTGCCGCTGGTTGGCGCCGGTGCGCTGCGTATCGCGCTGGCGTACAGCGAACCCGCATCGCGTGGCATGCCGGAGCCGGTGGGCCTGCGTGCGGAACGCGACGGCGACGGCTATGTGCTGCATGGATGCAAGTCGCTCGTGCAGGGCGCCGTCGGCGCATCACTGTTCATCGTTTCGGCCCAGATCCCCGACACGCCGGGCGTCACGCTGCTGCTGGTGGATGCCGATACCCAGGGTTTGAGCCGTCGGGCGTTGCCATTGCATGACGGAAGCTGGGTCGAGGCACTGACATTCGATGCCGTCCAGGTCCGGGCCGACGCCGTACTGGGTGAGCCGGGACAGGGGCTACGGGCGCTCCGGGCCGGTCTGGCCGCGGGCACGGTCGCGCTCTGCGCCGATCTGATCGGCGCGATGGAGAAGACCATCGAAATGACTGCCGAGTATCTGAAAACGCGGCAGCAGTTCGGCGCGCCAATCGGCACCTTTCAAGTCCTGCAGCACCGCATGGCCGACATGGCCGCGGAACTGGAAGTGGCGCGATCGATGCTGCACGCTGCACTGGCCTCGCTGGCCAATGACGATGCACCGAAGCAGTTGAAGGCGCTGTCGGCGGCCAAGATGCTGATTTGCCGCACGGCGAAGTTCATCTGCGGCCAAGGCATCCAGCTCCACGGCGGCATTGGCATGACCGAGGAGTACTCGGTTGGCCATTACTACAAGCACGCAGTGGTGGCGGACGCGCTGCTCGGTGGCAGCGATGCGCACGAAGCAGCCTGCGCCACTGCGCTGCAGACCGAACTTCGCGCCGAACCTGACACCGAACCGCTAGAAATCGCTGCCTGAGCGATATCCGAGCCATCACCCACATTCGGAATGAACGACACCATGAAGACCTACGAAACATTGGCCCAGATGCAGTCCCTGATTGGCGAGGTGGTTGGCACCAGCGACTGGGTCATCATCGATCAGCAGCGCATCCAGATGTTCGCCGACGCTACCGGCGATCACCAATGGATTCACGTGGACCCGGAGCGCGCCGCCAAGGGTCCGTTCGGCGCGCCGATCGCCCATGGCTTCCTGACCCTGAGCCTGTTGCCGGTCTTCACCACGCGAGCCTTTGCGATTCGCGACATCAGGATGGGCGTCAACTACGGCCTGAATCGCGTGCGCTTCCTGAAGCCGGTACCGGTCAACAGTCGGCTGCGTGCGCACTTCAAACTGCTGAGCTTCGAGCCGCTGGACAACAACGGTGCGCAACTGACCTACGAGATGACAGTCGAGATGGAAGGCGGCGACAAGCCCGTGTGCGTGGCCGAGTCGATCGTGCGCGCGTTTGCCTGAGACAGCCAGAACGACTGAAACGAACCAAGGAGAAAGAGAAATGAGCGATACATCCGCCGTGCTCCTGAGCGAGCAGGAAGTCATGATCCGCGATGCTGCCCGCAAGGTGGCGCAGGAAGTCGTTGCCGCCACCGCCGCCGAGCGCGATCGCAGCGGTGCGTGGCCGCGCAGCGAATTGAAGGCCGTAGGCGAACTCGGCTTTCTCGGCATGCACGTTCCCGAAGAGTACGGCGGCTCCGCTGCCACCTTCCCGGAGTACTGCCTGGCCATCGAGGAATTCGCTGCTGCCGACGCGGGCTTTGCCACCATCCTGCACGTCCACAACGGGCTGGCAGGCGCGGTGGTGCATGCCGGCACCGAGGCACAGAAGCGCAAGTACCTGCCCGGCATGGCGTCCGGCGAGACCATCGTCGCGGGCCTGCTGACCGAGCCGCAGGCGGGCTCGGATACCGGGGCCTTCCGCACCACGGCGCGACGCGATGGCAATCACTATGTGTTGAACGGCAGCAAGCAGTTCATCTCGAACGGCAACGAGGCCGGCGTCGGCCTTGCTATCGCGGCAGTCACCGAGACGCCGGAAGGCAAGAAGGGGCCGAGCCTGTTCATCGTCGATCCGCGTGAACCCGGTTACATCGTGACGCGCGTCGAGGACAAGCTCGGTCAACGCTCGGCGCAGGTCGCCGCGATCCAGCTCGATGACCATCGCGTGCCCGCCGAAAATCTGCTGGGCGAGGAGGGCGCCGGGTACAAGCGCGTGATGAGCATGCTGTCCGAAGGCCGTATCGGTATTGCGGCGGTGGCTTGCGGCGTTGCCCGCGCCGCGCTCGAGGCGGCCGTCCAGTACGCAAACGAACGTGAGGCCTATGGGCGGCCGATCATCAACCTGCAGGGCGTGGCGTTTGATCTGGCGGACATGGCCACCCAGGTGGAAGTGGCGCGCCAGTTCACGCTGCATGCCGCACGCCTGCAAGCCGCGGGCGTTCCCTGTGCGAAAGAGGCGTCGATGGCAAAGCTGTTCGCCAGCGAGATCGCCGAGAAGGTGTGCTCGGACGCGATCCAGATCCACGGCGGCTATGGCTACCTGACCGACTTCCCGGTCGAGCGGTACTACCGGGACGCCCGCGTGACCAAGATCTACGAGGGCACCAGCCACATCCAGAAGGTCATCATTTCGCGTGCGCTGGGCGCGCGCTGAGGCGGAACGATCGGAGGGGGAGCCGGGGCGGTCGGCATCTGACCGTTGCCCGGTGATAAGGGAGAGGGGCCAGCCACGAGCTGGCCCTTTTTTCATGGATGGCTACTTCAGAAGCCCACGTTGCCGGGCCAGCGCGATCGCGTCATAGCGGCTTGATACGCCCAGCTTGGCCAGGATGTTCTTCACATTCCATTTCACCGTGCCGAACGTGATGTTGAGCGTCAGCGCGATTCGCTTGTTCGACATCGCCTCGGCGATCAGCGTGAGGATCTCCAGTTCGCGTGGCGTGAGCGGGCCCCGTTCGGCATCTGGCGCGATACGGGTGGCGGCGCTTGCCACGGCGCTCACTGGTGCGGGTTCCGGACGCGCCGCGCCCGGCGTCATCCTCGCCAGGATATCGGCGAGGTAGCGTGCCTCCGGCTCTGGCAGGCTGTCGGCATCCTGAAGCCCGGCGAGTAATCCGGCTGTCTGCTCCTTGGTGTCGAGCAGCGTCCGGACCAGCCCGAGCTTTGCGGCAAGCGTGACCGCATCGGTCAGGCAGCGTGTCGTTTGGTCGTGCTGCTGAAGTCCATCATGCGCCACGGCAGCCAGCAGGTCGGCCACCACCAGCGTCTGGCCACGGCCATACTTCTCGCCGAAGCGTCTCACCTCGGCCAGCGCCGCCAGCGCGTCACGCGGATTGGAGTCGGCCAGCGCCAGACGTGCGCGGACCAGCGCCGCGATGGCTGGGATCTGGACAAATGCCCCGGTGCCGTTCTCATGCGTGTGGCGCAGCCCTTCGAGCCGCGTTGCCAGTTCCCTGGCGCGGCGCTGCTCACCGGTGGTCAGCAGGATGCGGATCTGCTCGGCCAGCATGTACGCCAGCGCACGATCAAGGCCAAGCAGATGGAAGTGCGCGGCCTGTGCCTCGAGGAAGGCGAGGGCGGTCTCCGGCGCGTCCTGCAGGAAGTCGAGTCGCGCACGGCAGATCGACGACTGTGTCATCACGTCGGGCCACGACGATTGCATCATCCCGGCACGGTTGGCGAGCGCCTCGCGCGCATCGTCGATGTGGTCGAGCTCGTAGCTGGCGAAGGCGAGGGTATCCGCGCACAGGTTGGCCGGCAGCGATGCGCGGCCGTACCTGGCCTCCGCGCGGGCCAGCGTGCTCGCGCCCAGCCGTTCGGCTTCCCGCACGTCGCCCGCGAACAGGCAGGTCTGCGCGCGGCGGCTTTCGAAGACCATCGCCATATCGTTGTCGCGGTCCTCGGGGGCGATAGGGTTGGCGTCGAACAGCTCACGCGTGTCGTCCAGTCGGCCGACGGCGAGATAGGCAACCGCAAGCCCAACCAGGCACGCGTAGCGCAGCGACGCGTTCTCCATCGGCGCGTTGCACAGCGGCTCCAGCACCTCGATCACGCGCTGCAGATCGTCGCGCTCCACGGCCACGGAAGAGTCGATGATCGGAAACTTCGACGAAATGGCCGGAATCTTGGCGGCTTCCGTGCGACGGATCTGTTCCAGCCAGCGTTCGGCCTTATCGGCCCGGCCGGTGAAGGCATGGGCCATGCAGCCTAGGAAGAACAGGCGCGGATGCGAGAACAGCGTTTCCTGTGGCAGGCGATCGATCATGTACAGCAACGGGCCGATGTACGACATGCTCCAGGTCGAGCGGGTGGCGGCTTGCTCCATCGCATCGGCGGCGAAGTCCAGGTCACCGCCCAGGCTGGCGTGGCGCACGGCTTCCACAAGCAGGTCCTGCGCGGCAAACCAGCGGCTCGCGCGGCGGTGCACGGCTTCCACTGCCTCCTTGCCCTGTTGGGCAAGGCGCTGGGCGAGGAACTCGCCGAACAGTGGATGAAAGCGGTACCACGGCGACGGATCGTCGGTCTCCACACGATAGATCAGCAGGTTCTCGTCCTCGGCGCGCTTGATGAGATCCGCCGCATCGGGGTTTTCCGTGACGGCCTCCGCCAGGCCAGCATTGAAGCGGCGAAAGACAGACAGTTTCTCCATGAATGCCGTCAGTGCCGGCGGCAGGTACGCCACCACATCCTCTGCGAGATAGGACTGCAGGTCCGCCGATTTCCAGAGTAGCGAGCGCAGGTTGGTCCGCTTGCCAGGCCGGATACGCAGCATCGTCGCCACCGGTTGCAGGCATGCCGGCCAGCCGTTGGTCAGATCGTGGATCAGGCGCACTTCGTCTGCCGTCAGCTTCAGCGTGCTGAGGCTCTGGTCGAAGAACACGCGCGTTTCATCGAGGCCGAACGGCAGGTCTGCGAAGTCGATCTCGGACACCTGACCCTGCATGCGCAGCCGACCCAGGCTAAGCGGCGGCATGGTGCGCGACGCGATCACGAAATGCAGGTTGGCGGGGCAGTGATCGAGCAGCTTCTGCATCAGGCGGTGAGCGGCAGGTGCCTCCGCGTACTGGTAGTCGTCGATCAGCAGGTACAGCTCGCGCTCGACTTCCTCGAGGGCACTGGTCGCCACGGCCACCAGTGCCTCCATCGACTGCTCGCTGCCTGCGGCATCGGGCACCACGTAGTCAGCGCGCATGCCCAGACGCTGGAACGCCGTCATCAGATAGGTACAGAAACTCGAAAACTGCCTGTCGTCATGACTGAGCGACAGCCACGCCACGTCGATGCCGGCGCGCATCAGCTCCTGTCGCCACTGCGCGAGCAGGATGGTCTTGCCGAAGCCAGCGCCGCCGGTGAGCAGGGTGACAGTGCAGTCCTTCGTATCGCGCAGACGGGCGAGCAAATGCTCACGCGGAATGTGGCGAGGGCTGATGCGCGGTGGGGAGAACTTAGTCGCCACCAGGAGGTTGTCGGAATTCATCGTGGATGCTTGCCAGGAGGGATTCGCCTTTGACACCGGCGTAGGGGTACCAGCCAGGGGCGTAGTGATGGCACATGAGTGACAGCACATTATGGCGACCCGCCACCCGTTTTGGGAATGGGGGTGTTACCGGGTATGCGCGACTACGTGCGATATCCGGCATATGTCGCTGCTCACGTCCGCAAGGGGAGGGGCAGGCAACCATGCCGCTGACGTACCTTGCTTCCAACCAGAAATGCTGTCGGCAATAGCACATTGGAACAAGGAGAAGACATGAGCGAACCCGTAACTTTTGCGGTGAAGGGTCAGGTTGGCTGGATCACCCTGATGCGCCCCGAGGCCCGCAATGCGATCAGCAAGGACATGGCGCTGGCTATGGCCGCGCAACTGCGCGCGTGGCAGCAGGATGAAGCCGTGCGCGTGGTGGCGGTGACCGCCACCGGTCCCGCCTTCTGCGCCGGTGCCGACCTGAAGGCAGGGGGCACTCCGGGCCCCGGCGAGCCGGACCTGCTGGACACGCTGGTCGCGTTCTTCGACACCCTGCGCGCGTTCCCGAAGCCCACTATTGCTGCCGTCAACGGCCTCGCCATTGCGGGCGGGCTGGAAACCGTGCTGGCGTGCGATTTTGTGATTGCCGCCCAGAGCGCGCGCTTTGGCGATGCCCACTCGAACTTCGGCGTGTTCCCCGGCGGTGGCGGTGCCGCCATCCTGCCGCGCAAGATCCCGCAGAACATCGCCAAATACCTGCTTTACACGGGCGATTCGCTGCCTGCGGCCGACATGAAGCAGTACGGCCTGGTGGCCGAGGTGGTGGCCGACGAGGAACTCGTGGACCGTGTGCAGGCCATCGGCGACAAGCTGGCGAAGAAGAGCCCGCTGGTGCTGCGCAAGATGAAGAAGGTGGCCGATGAAGCGGCCGACAAGCCACAGGCCGATGCGCTGCGCCACGAACTGCTGGAGTTGCGTAACCACCAGCGTTCGTACGACATCGCCGAAGGCCTGCGCGCGTTCGCGGAGAAGCGCACGCCCGAGTTCAAGGGTTATTGACCGGGTCAGATACCCCCAAGCACCTCAAGCCCCCCCAATCATCTCAAGTATCTACAGCATTGGAGTAAGGAGACATGGAGAACATCTATATCGTTGGCGTTGGCATGACGCCGTTCGGCCGACATGCAGACAAGACCGTCAAGCAACTGACCGCCTGGGCCGTGGAAGGCGCGCTGAAGGACGCGGGTTGCGATCGCAAGTGGGTGCAGGCTGCGTTCTACGGCAACTGCACGCAGGGCCATTTTGATGGCCAGCACATGATCCGTGGCCAGGTGGCGCTGCTGCCGCTCGGCTTCGACAGCATCCCCATCTTCAATATCGAGGGCGCTTGCGCCTCGTCGAGTCACGCCTTCAATCTGGCAGTGACGCAACTGCGCGGCGGCGCCGCCGACGTAGCGATCGCCGTGGGCGCGGAGAAGATGTTCTACAGCGACAAGGCCAAGATGTTCTCGGCGTTCGAGTCGGCCTGGGACATCGAAACCTTCGACGAGAACCGGAACTACCTGGCGGCGATGGGCAAGGGCATCGTGCCGCCGCCGGGCTCGCAGTCGGAGAAGCCGTACAGCCCGTTCATGGACGTGTACGCGGCACTGGGACGCGGCGGCCTGATGGAACGCTTCGGCATCACCCAGCGCCAGCTTGCGGCGGTGTCGTCGAAGAACCACGGGCACTCGGTGCACAACGAACGCTCGCAGTATCGCAACCCGATCAGCATCGAGGAGGTGCTGGCCGCGCCTCCGATCACGTATCCGATCACGCTGCCGATGTGCTCGCCGATTTCTGACGGCGCGGCGGCAACCATCATCTGCACGGAATCGGCGCTGAAGAAATACGGTTTCGACCGCAAGCGCGCGGTCAAGGTGCTGGCGAGCGTGGTGCGTTCGGCCTCCGCTCGCGCAGCGGATGCATTCGATCAGGGCTGCACTCACCTGGCTGGCAAGGCGGCATTCGAGCAGGCCGGCATTTCGCCGAAGGATGTCGACGTGGCGGAGATTCATGACGCCACCGCTATTGGCGAGTTGCTCTCGATCGAATCGCTGGGTCTGTGCGAGCCTGGTGCAAGCGGCGAAATGGCGGAGCGCGGCGAAACCACACTCGGTGGCCGGCTGCCGGTGAATCCGTCTGGCGGCCTGGAGTCCAAGGGCCATCCGATTGGTGCGACGGGACTGGGCCAGATCTTCGAACTGGTCGAGCAGCTTCGCGGCAACTGCGGCAAGCGCCAGGTCGAGGGCGCGCGTATCGCGCTGCAAGGCAACGGCGGTGGGCTGTGGCGTGTGGAGGAATCGACCGAACACGTCGGCATCTTCGGGCTGGCATAAGGAGGGATGCCCACGTCTGCCGCGGCATTGGCAGAGGTGGCGCGTGAGCGGGGCCGGAAGGATGCGGGAGGGCACGCATTTCCCGGCCCCGTTTGCATTTGGAGCCATATCGGCTCACTCGGCAGTGTTCCCCCTCCCATATATGGAGGGGAGCACCGCAATCGCGGTGCGTATCGTCAAACGCGTCCAGTGGCAAGTTGCTCGGGTTTCCGGGCGCGCCATGGACCGGCGCCGGCCCCCCGGCGCACGACTCTCACAACAATGCTGAGGAGACGAAATGACGAGTGTGTCCCGCACGCTGGACGTGCAGCAGTTCATCAACGAACACCGGTTCTCACGGTATCAGTGGAAGATCCTGGTCACATGCTTCCTGCTGATTGCCATCGATGCCTATGACGGCCTGGCCATTGGCTTTGTTGTGCCGGTTCTGGTGCGCGAGTGGGGAGTGAACAAGGCAGCGTTCGGCCCGGTGCTGAGCGTGGGTGTACTGGGCCTGGCACTCGGCGCGCTGCTCGCCGGCCCGCTCTACCATCGCACCAGCCCGAAGACGGTGATCATCGGCTCCATGCTGCTGTTCGGCGTCTGCAGCCTCGGCACCATGACGGCCAACTCGCTCGTGTCGCTCGGCGTCTGGCGCTTCTTCACGGGCATTGGCGTAGGCGCGGCGGTTCCCGGCGCCGCCACGTTGATGTACGAGTACGCGCCAAGGCGCATGAGCGCGTTCCTCGTCAATGCGATCGCGGTAGGCGCCCTGATCGGCGCCTCGGCCTGTGGATTGACGGCGGCGGCGATGGTGCCCACGCACGGATGGACCAGCGTCTTCCTGATTGGCGGCGTGCTGCCGATCGTGCTGGCCGTGTTCATGCTTGCCGCGATGCCGCAGCCGCTGCACTTCATGGTGCAGAAGGGCTACCCGGGGCATCGGATTGCCGCCGTGCTGCGTCGGATTGCACCCAATGCCGCGATCGATGACGATACGCGTTTCGTGCTGCCGGAGGCGCAGGATGCCGGCAAGCAAGGTGTCGCCGTGGTGCTGTCAAAGCAGTTCCGCACCGGTAGCGTTCTGCTGTGGGCCGCTTACTTCTTTGGCACGTTCGCCTACTACCTGTTGGTCGGCTGGCTGCCGACGCTGGTGCAGGACATGGGGGCCTCGCTGCGGAACTCGCAGCTCATCACTGTGCTGCTGACCGTCGGCGGCATCGTCGGCACGTTCCTGTTCGGCTGGCTGATGGACCGCTTCGATAAGTACACCGTGGTGGCCCTGGCCTATGCGCTGGGCGGCATCGGCATCTGGCTGGTCGGGCAGCAGCGGGGGGACCTGGCCTGGGTGGCGGTGTGCGTGTTCGCAGGCGGCATTGGCCTGAGTGGCGCGCTGATGTCGATGGGCTCGCTCGCGGCGGCGTTCTATCCGGCCAGCGGCCGCTCCACTGGCATCTCGTGGATGCACGGTATCGGCCGGTTCGGCGGCATCGTCGGTCCGATGGTCGGCGCGTACATGCTGCGTGACGGCTTCAGCCTGCCCGCCGTGTTCACGGTGGTGATGGTGTTCGTGCTGCTGTCTTCGGTGGCGCTGATCATCAATAGCGCGGCTGCCCGACGCAGCGCGGCCAACGGCATGCAGACAGAGTCCGCGTAACGTGTCCTGACCATCTGCCGCCCCCGCCGGGCACGGCGAGGGCGGCATTTCATTTATCTGGAACGCATCATGTTTGATCTGCAAGGCAAGGTTGCCATCGTGACGGGGGGTGCCGCTGGAATCGGTCGCGCCGCCGCCATCCAGTTCGCCCGGGCCGGCGCGCGCGTCGTCGTGGCAGATTGGTCGGCGGAAGCGGGGCGGGGTGTCGTGGCGGAGATCGTCCGAGACGGTGGCGACGCATGCTTCCAGCGCGTGGACGTGAGCCGCGATGACGATTGCGCGGCGATGGTCGGCGTCGCGCTCGACCGCTTTGGATCGCTCGATATCGCTTTCAACAATGCCGGCATTTCGGGACCTGTTTCGCGCACCGAGGACCAGGGGCTGGAGAGCTGGCACAAGGTCATCGGCGTCAATCTGACTGGCGTGTTCCAGTGCATGGTGCATGAGCTGCGCGCCATGAAGGCGCGCGGTGGCGTGATCGTCAATACATCATCGGTCGCCGGTGTGAAGGGCGCGCCGTATAGCGCCGCATACTCGGCCTCCAAGCACGGCGTGATCGGGCTGACGCGCTCGGCCGCCAGGGAATATGGCAAGCACGGCGTGCGGATCAATGCCATTTGTCCCGGCGTGACCAGCACCGCCATGGCGGACGAGATCGCCGCCGGCTCCGCGCCTGGTGCGTCAGCGGCGCTGCTGGCGGCCACCGCGCTGCGCCGCGCCGCCACGCCGGACGAGGTGGCTGAGTTGGTGGTGTGGCTGTGCTCGGAAAAGGCGTCGTTTGTGACCGGGGCGCACTACATGGTGGATGGCGGGCTGACAACGTAGGGCGATCGCGTTACGCCCCTCTCCCATGAAATGGGAGGGGGGAGCTTGGAGCAAGCTAGCGGCAGATCATCCGCCCTTCGACGCATTCCCATCCGCGCCAAAGGCCGTCCATCCACCGTCCACAGGCAGCGTGACGCCGGTCACGTACGACGCCCAGTCCGAAGCCAGAAAGGCCACCGCCTGCGCCACCTCGCGGGGATGGCCGAGCCGCCCCATCGGCGTGCGGCGCTCGAGCGACGTGACATCGAGCCGGCCTTCGCGGGTCATGGCGTCGAGTGGCGGTGTCCGGATGATCGCGGGCGCAACGCCGTTCACACGAATGCCCTTCTGCGCCCACTCGCAAGCCAGCGAGCGCGTCAGCATCACCACTCCGGCCTTGGATGCCGTGTAGGCCGCGATGCCGGGGCCGCCGCCGAGACCATAGATCGACGCGATGTTGACGATCGCGCCGCCACCGGTCGCCAGCATGTGCGCACCGACGGCCCTGGACATCAGCCATGTGCCCGTCAGGTTGATGTCGAGGGTGCGTTGCCACGTCGACAGAGACTGCCGGTCCGTGCGTGCGGCGGACTCCAGCACGCCGGCGTTGTTGACCAGAACATCGATCCGCCCCATGTGGGCAATGGCCTCGGCGGTGATCCGTTCGACGTCGGCCTCGGAAGACACGTCGCCGTGCAGCATCTGCGGTCCATCCGAACGGTGAACTTCATTCAGGTCGGAGGCGCAGACCACCGCGCCCGCTTCCACGAAGAATGCCGCCACCGCCGCGCCGATGCCGCTGGCGCCGCCTGTCACCAGCACTCGCTTGCCGGTGAAGTCGATGCGCTGGATATCGCTCACTCCGTACATCGTTGCACCTCCATCTCAAGGGAGCCGTTACTTGCCGGTGAACGCCGGCTTGCGCTTTTCCAGCAAGGCGCTGACTGCTTCGCGATGGTCGTCGGTCTTGCTGGCCAGCCATTCGTACGACATACACGTATCCATGACTGAATGCGCGATCTGCTTGAGACCGATGTTGGTGGCCACCTTGGTCCAGCGGATGGCGTTGGTCGCGCCATTGGCCAGCCGGTCGGCGAACTGGTCGACACGCGCGTCCAGCTCGGCGGACGGCACGGCATGGTTGATCAGGCCGATGCGTGCCGCTTCCGTGGCAGTGATCGCGTCGCCAGTCAGCAGGTATTCCTTGGCGCGGGCATAGCCGATGAGCTGCGGCCAGATGATGGCGCCGCCATCGCCGGCCACCAGACCGACGTTGACATGCGGATCGGCGAACTTCGCGGTGTCCGCCGCGAAGATCACGTCGCAGAACAGGGCGATGCTGCAGCCCAGGCCGATTGCCGGGCCATTGACCTTGGCGATGATCGGCTTTTCGCAGTCGAGCTGGGCGAACACGATCTGCTTGCCTTCGCGCGCGGTCACGCGGAAGGCTGCCGGATTGTCGAAATCCGACTTCACGGCTTCAAGGTCGCCCCCGGCCGAGAACGCGCGTCCGGCGCCGGTCAGCACGATGACCTCGGATTCCGGGTCGTTGTTGGCGTCGATGAAGACGCGCGCCATTTCGGCGTGTAGCCCGGCGTTGAAGGCGTTGAGCTGTTCGGGGCGATTCAGGGTGATCTCCAGTACGCGGCCGCGCCGGGCGAACGAGATGTACTGGTAGTCGGCGAAGTTCATGGGGGTTCCTCCAGGTTGGTGTGGATGCGCTTGCCCGTTGCACGATAGCCAGCCGGCTTCGCGGGCGCCCCTCCCTGGATGGCGGGGGACGTTCCAACGCCATGCGTTGCAGACTTCCCATCACTTCCCGATGGGGTATCGCCGTCCGGGCCTTGCCGCCCCGGCCCCTGCCGACGGCAAAAAAGGGAGGGGCGGACCCGGTTTGCTGCTCTCTAAGATGGTTCCCGCAGTACAGCACTTCAGAACATCAGAACAACTTGCCGGAGGGGAGCCAGCATGTCCGACAACTCGGTGGTACTGGAAAGGATCGGCGGCACGGCGGTCATCACGCTGAACCGGCCGCAGCGGCGCAACGCGCTCGACGACACCATCATGGCGGCGATGGACCGCATCGTCCGGAGCATCAGGCAGGACCGCTCGGTGACCGCCGTGGTGCTGACTGGCGCAGGCGGCAACTTCTGCGCGGGCGCCGATCTGGGAGACGGCGACGCGCAGGCCGAGCGCGGTTTCTACGTGCGTGACCTGCTGCAGAACCATCACACATGGTTTGCCGCGCTGTGCGATCTGGAGATGCCGGTCATCTCCGCCGTGGACGGCTTTGCCACGGGCGCCGGGCTCTCGGTGGCACTGGCGGCGGACTTCGTCATTGCCAGCGACCGCGCGCGCTTCGTATCGAGCTTCGCCCGCGTGGGATTTGTCCCCGACCTCGCGCTGATGTACGTGCTGCCGCGCCGCGTTGGGCTGGTGCGTGCCAAGGAGATCGTGTTCTCCGCGCGCGAAATCCGCGCCGACGAAGCCGTGGCCATTGGTCTCGCCGAGACCGTAGTGCGGGCCGATGACCTGCGTGACGCGGCCATTGCGTTCGCGCGGCGTTTCGAAGACGCGCCGACCCGCGTGCTGGGCATGGCCAAGCACATCATGAACCGTACCTTCGAGACCGACCGGCAGGCGCTGCAGCAGCAGGAGGCCGCGGTGCAGGGCCTGTGCGCGGCCAGCCAGTACAACGCCGAAGCGGTACGCCGCTTCTTCTCGAAGGAAGCGCCAATCTTCCCGGGCACCGAACGTCTGTTCTGACGGGACGCCCCACGTTCCCGTCCCTGTTTATTCCAATTACTCAAGGAGAAAGTCATGACGCAAAAAGTCGTCGTTGCCGGTGTGGGCATGATCCCGTTCAAGAAGCCGGGCCAGAGCGATCCCTACACGATCATGGGCGCCCAGGCGGTGCGGCTGGCGCTGGCCGATGCCGGGGTGGGCTACGAGTCGGTCCAGCAGGCGTTCGCCAGCTATGTCTTCGGCGATTCCACCAGCGGGCAGCGTGTGCTGTACGACATCGGCATGACGGGCATTCCGGTCATCAATGTGCACAACAATTGCGCCAGCGGCTCCACGGCGCTGTATCTGGCCAACCAGGCCATCGCCAGCGGCATGGCCGATATCGTGCTCGCGTTTGGCTTCGAGCAGATGAACCCAGGCGCGCTGGGCACGATTTACACCGACCGTCCGGCGCCTCTGGAGCGGTTCAACCAGGCCTGCGAGAGCGTGGTGCCGGAAGGTGTGCCGCCCGCGCTGCAACTGTTCGGCGCCGCCGGACTCGACCACATGAAACGCTTCGGCACGCCGCTGGAGACGTTCGCCAAGATCCGCGCCAAGGCCAGCCGCCATGCGGCCAATAACCCGATGGCGGTGTTCCGCACGGTGGTGACGCCGGAAGAGGTGATGGCCGAGAAGGTGATGTGGCCGGGCGTCATGACGCGTTCGATGGCGTGCCCGCCGACCTGCGGCGCTGCCGCCGCCGTGCTGTGCAGCGAGGACTACGCGAAGAAGCACGGCCTGAACAGCCGCGTGTGGATTGCCGGCCAGGCGCTTACCACCGATGGCGTGGAAACGTTCAAGTCCGGCGACCTGCGTCATCTGGCCGGCTTCGGCATGTCGCGCTCGGCGGCCGACAAAGTCTATGCGATGGCCGGCATTGGCGCAGAAGACGTCGACGTGGTCGAGCTGCACGACTGCTTCGCCCAGAACGAACTGTTGACCTACGAAGCACTCGGTCTGTGCCCCGAAGGCGGCGCGGCGAAGTTCGTTGACGATGGCGACAACACTTATGGCGGCAGGTTCGTGGTTAACCCGTCTGGCGGTCTGCTGTCGAAGGGCCACCCGATCGGCGCGACCGGGCTAGCCCAGTGCACGGAGCTGGTGATGCAGCTGCGCGGCCAGGCCGATCGGCGCCAGGTGGAGGGTGCTCGTGTGGCGCTGCAGCACAACGTCGGTATCGGTGGCGCGGCAGTCGTCACCATGTACCGGAATGCCTGACGGAGCCACGTATGGACTTTCAAGCTGATCCGGGTCTGGAGGCGTTCCGCCAGGAGGTCCGCCAGTTCCTGCGGGACAACGTGCCGCAGGAACTGAAAGGGCAACCGCGCTGCACGCGCTCGCCGCGCGAACAGATCCTGCGCTGGCAAAAGGTGCTGGCCGCACATGGCTGGGGTGCGCCTTACTGGCCGGTGGAGCACGGCGGCACTGGCTGGTCGGTGGCGCAGACGCTGGTGTTCGACGACGAATGCACGCGGGCCGGCGTGCCAACGCAGGACGGCTTTGTGCAGAAGATGCTCGGCCCGGTGTTGAACGCGTTCGCCACGCCCGCGCAGAAGGCCGAGCACCTCGCCCCCGCCCTCAATGGCGAGCGGCTGTGGTGCCAGGGCTTCTCCGAGCCGGGCGCGGGGTCCGACCTCGCCTCGCTGAAGACGCGCGCGGTGCGCGACGGAGATCATTACGTCGTCAACGGCCAGAAGATCTGGACGAGCTACGCCCATCACGCGGACTGGATCTTCCTGCTGGTGCGGACGGATTCGTCCGGCAAGAAGCAGGCGGGGATCAGCTTCCTGCTGGTAGACATGAAGACGCCGGGCATCACCGTGCGCCCGATCCGCAGCATCGACGACGCGCACCACCTGAACGAGACCTTCTTCGAGGATGTGCGCGTCCCTGTGGGCAACCTGATCGGCGAGGAGGGCGCGGGCTGGAACATCACCAAGTACCTGCTCAACAACGAGCATGCGACCACCGCCGACTTACCGGACCTCAGGCGCTACATGCGCGAGCTGCGCCGGATCGCGACAACGCTGGATGCTGGCGACGGCAAGCTGATCGACCGTCCCGAGTTCGCGCTGAGACTGGCACGGCTTGACGCCGACCTCGAAGCCATCGCGATGTTGGTGCAGCGCGTGGCGCAGCTCGACATGGCGCACCACCCGGCTTCGCACCTGTTGGGTTCGATCCTGAAGCTGCGCGCTACCGAACTGCAGCAACGCATCACCGAGGCACAGACCGAAGCACTGGGCGACCACGGCGCCGTGGCATACGCGCATTGGCACGACGCTCCGCCGGCAGAGGCGTTTCCGATGCAGGACCTGGCGCGTGGCATCGCCAACGACATGTTCCTGCGCCGCGCCGCCACCATCTATGGCGGTACCAGCGAAGTGCAGCGCGGCATCATCGCCAAGCTGATGTTCCAGCTATGAGACCGGAGGCAGCCATGGCATCGAAACGAAGCGGGCCGCTACAGGGCCTGCGGATCCTGGAAATCGCCGGGCTCGGGCCCACGCCGATCAGCGGCATGACGCTGGCCGACATGGGGGCCGATGTCGTGCTGGTCGATCGGCTGCAGCCCGGCGCGGAAGACCTCGATATCGGCCGGCACGCGATCCAGAACCGTGGCAAGCGTTCCATCGCCGTCGACCTGAAGACCCAGGCCGGCATCGACACCGTGCTGCGTCTGGTGGAGCAGTGCGACGCGATGATCGAGGGCATGCGTCCCGGCGTCATGGAGCGGCTCGGTCTGGGCCCGGACGTGTGTCTGGCGCGCAATCCGAAGCTCGTGTACGGCCGCATGACCGGCTGGGGGCAGGACGGCCCACTGGCGCAGGCTGCTGGGCACGACCTGAACTACGTCGCGCTGTCCGGCGCGCTCTGGTGGTCGGGCCAGCCTGGCGAGGCGCCGATGTCACCGCCGAGCCTGGTTGGGGATATCGGCGGTGGCGCGATGTATCTGCTGGTGGGGTTGCTGGCCGGCATTATGAGCGCCCGCGAAACCGGCAAGGGGCAGGTGATCGACGCGGCCATCGTCGACGGCAGCGCGCACATGATGAATCTGCTGCTGGGGCTGAAGTCCGCCGGTGTGTTCCGGAACCAGCGCGGCAGCAGCCTGCTCGACGGCCCGCACTGGTATCGCACCTACCGCTGTGCCGACGGCAACTACGTGACCATTGCCGCTGCCGAGCCGCGCTTCCACAAGCTGCTGCTGCAAAAGCTCGGTCTGACCGACGATCCGGCGTTTTCCGCCCAGCACGACCAGACACAGTGGCCGGCGCAGCACGCGCGTCTGGCCACCGTGTTTGGCTCGAAGACGCGTGACGAATGGTCCGCGCTGCTGGAGGGGACCGATGCCTGCTTCGCGCCGGTGCTGAACCCGGATGAAGCGGCGGCCCATCCGCACATGGTGGCCCGTGGGGTCTATGGCGAGATCGATGGCGTCCTGCAGGCCAATCCCGCGCCCCGCTTCTCGGGCACGCCACTGGCGCGGCCCGGGCGGATTCCACAGCGAGGACAGGACACGGCATCGGTGCTGGACGACTGGTGCAACGCCGGGGCCACCTGAGCGTCGCCGGCATTCAAGGAGAGAGACATGAGTGATAGCAAGGTCCTGTTCGAGATGGACGGGAAGACCGCGGTCATCACGATCAACCGCCCGCAGCGCCGGAACGCGCTCGATGATGAAGCCAAGCAGTTGCTGGCCGACGCGATCCGGCGGGCGCGCGAGGACCGTTCGGTCCGTTCCGTGGTGTTGACCGGCGCGGGCGGCCATTTCTGCTCGGGCGCGGATCTCAGTGGTGAGGCCGAGGGCGAGATGCCGTTCCTCGTCCGCGATGCGCTGCTCGGCGCCCACCGCTGGCACGCGGAACTGATGGATCTGGAGAAGCCGGTGATCTCCGCCGTGGACGGTTACGCGGTGGGCGCCGGGCTGTCGCTGGCGCTGGGCGCGGACTTCATCATCGCCAGCGACCGGGCGCGGCTGGTGTCCAACTTCCCGCGCATCGGCTTCGCGCCGGACCTGGGGCTGATGTACATCCTGCCGCGGCTGGTGGGCCTGGTGCGCGCCAAGGAGATCGTCTTCTCCGCGCGCGACATCCTGGCCGACGAGGCACTGTCGATCGGGCTAGTGCAGGCGGTGGTGCCGTCCGAGCGATTGCGCGAGACCGCTGTTGAGTACGCGCGCCGCTTTGACAACGCGCCGACACACGTGCTCGGCATGGCCAAGGGCATCATGAATCGCACGTTCGAGACGGACCGGAACGCGATGACGCAACTGGAAACCGCCGTGCAGGGCCTGTGCGCGGCCAGCAGCTACAACGCAGAGGCCGTGCGCCGCTTCTTCGCCAAGGAAGCGCCGCTTTATACGGGCGCCGAACGCCTGTTCTGATGGCATCGCCCCGCACGTCCACAAGGGGAGGTGAGGGGCGTCCGCCACCGGCGTAACGTGACAGCCAGGGCAGCGCGGGTGCCGGCGATGGACCGGTCCCGCGACGCCTTCCATCACTCAAGCAATTTCGGGGAATACCATGACGATTCGATTTGACGGCCGTGTGGCCATTGTGACCGGCGCCGGCAACGGATTGGGCCGCGTGCACGCGCTGGAACTGGCCCGCCTCGGCGCCAAGGTCGTGATCAACGATTTCGGCGGCAGCCGCGACGGCACGGGCGGCTCTTCCGATGCTGCGCTGGGCGTGGTCGAGGAAATCCGCAAGGCTGGTGGCCAGGCCATCGCCAACGGCGCCAACGTCACGGACTTCGAGCAGGTCACCGCGATGGTCGCGCAGGCCAAGGCGGAGTTTGGCCGTATCGACATCCTGATCAACAACGCCGGCATCCTGCGCGACAAGACCTTCGCCAAGATGGAGATGGCCGATTTCCGCGCCGTGGTGGACGTGCACCTGATGGGTTCCGTCTATTGCACCAAGGCGGTGTGGGAAACCATGCGCGAGCAGAACTATGGCCGCGTGTTGATGACCACGTCGGCGGCCGGCCTGTTCGGCAACTTCGGCCAGGCTAACTATGGCGCGGCCAAGATGGCCGTGGTGGGCCTGATGAACATGCTGGTGCTTGAAGGCAAGAAGAACGACATCCGCATCAACACGCTGGCGCCGATGGCCGCCACGCGCATGACGGAAGACATTCTGCCGGAAGACATCCTGAAGGCGACCGGGCCTGAGCAGGTGACGCCGGGGGCGCTCTTCCTGGTGAGCGAGGATGCCCCGAGCAAGGTCATCCTCGGCGCCAGCGGAGGTGCGTTCTCGGCCGTCCGCATGGAGGAAACCGCGCCGGTGTACATTCCCGGCAAGGAATTGTCGGTGGACGCCGTGGCGGCGCACTTTGCCCAGATTACCGACTGGAGCACCTCCGCTTACCGCGAGGACGCGAACCATCAGGTACATGCCTTCGTCACGGCCATGATGCAACGCGCAAAGGCCGCCTGAGCCGGGCAGGCTGGAAAATAGCCGTACCGAGGGGAATCCCGGCCACAGGGTCGGGGTTCCCCTTGCCTATTGAAGAATTGAAGACCTGATCTGTACCGAGGCATTGCGGCCTACGGTGCAGGCATGAAAGTAGACAGTAGAGGAGACTAAGGATGAAAACGAACTTCTCGCGCCTCTTCGGGAATCTGGTTCTGCGCTTCGCCGAGAGGGAGGCGCTGGTCAACATCGAACGCAATCGCCGCTACAACTATCGCGAATTTCATTCGCTGACCAACCGCATCGTCAATATGATGCGCGAGCGGCTGCAACTGCGTCGTGGCGATATCTATCTCTGCGTGCTCGAGAACGACAACATGTCGCTGCTCCACTTCTGGACGGCGCTCAAGGGCGACGCTGCCGCGGCCTACGCGAACTTTCGGGACTCATTCGACGAACACCGCCGCCAGGCCGAGTACATCCAGCCGAAGGTGGTCTTTATCGAGACCGCGCTGCTGGACCGCTACTACGACACGCTGCGTGCGCTCGGTGCCACCGTGGTGTGCATGGACCCGCCGGCCGCGCCGCGTGAGGGCCTGCATGATTTCTGGGAGCTGATGGAAGGTGTGGGTGACCACGATCCTGGCGTCGAGAACGACGCGGAGAAGGATGTACTGGTCTATCGCTTCACCGGCGGCACCACGGGCGCAGGCAAGTGCGCGCAGTACACGATGGATAACTGGCTGGCCTGCCGCGACACCATGTTCGTGGAGCCCGACCAGTTCCAGTTACCTGATACCCGCATGCTCCATATGGCGCCGATCAGCCACGGCTCCGGCTTCGGCGTGCTGGCGACGCTTTTCCGTGGCGGCTGCACCGTGACCCAGAACCTGCCCGACCTGGCGCTAATGTGCCGGAACATCGAAGCAGAGAAGATCACAATGACGCTGCTGCTGCCAACGCTGATCTACCGGCTGCTCGACATGCCGGAAGCGAGCAACTTCGATCTGTCGTCGCTGAAGACCATCGCCTATGGCGGCGCACCGATGAGCCCGGCCAAGCTCCGGCGCGCGCAGGAACGCTTTGGCAATATCTTCATCCAGTTCTACGGGGCGACCGAAAGCCTGCAATCGGTTGGCATCCTCGGCAAGGCCGATCACCTGACCGCAAGCGAAGCACAGCTTGGCTCCGCCGGGCGTCTGCAGCCGAACGTGGAGGTGCGGATCGTCGGCCAGGACGGCAATGATGTGGAACCCGGCACAGTCGGCGAGATCTGGGCCCGCAGCCGTGGCGTGATCTCCGGCTACTACAAGAACCCGGAAGCGACGGCGGCGGAGTTCGAGAACGGCTTCTGGAAGTCTGGTGACCTTGGCTATATCGATCAGGATGGTTTCGTCTATCTGGTCGACCGCAAGAAGGACATGATCATCACCGGCGGCTTTAATGTCTACGCGGTGGAGGTGGAGGCGGCACTGAACGCGCATCCGGCCGTGTCGAATTCAGCTGCGGTTGGCGTGCCGCATGAGGAGTGGGGCGAGGCGGTCCACGCCGAAGTCCAGCTGCGGAGCGGCGCGCAGGTCAGCGCCGAGGAACTGATCGAGTTCGTCAAGGCGCGCGTCGGCCGCTTCAAGGGACCGAAGTCGATCACGTTCGTCGAGGCGTTGCCGGTCAGCGTAGTAGGCAAGGTGCTGCGCCGGCAGGTGCGTGACAAGTACTGGGTGGGGAAGGGCCGGCACGTATCCTGATGCGGCTCCCCTCTCCCGCTTGCGGGAGAGGGGAGTAAAGCGACGGTAAAGCAACGGGTTACTTCACACCCACCTCGTGCATTGACGCCATGTCGATCACGAAGCGGTACTTCACGTCGTTGGCTTGCATGCGCTGGAATGCCGTGTTGATGTCGCGCACGTCGATCATCTCGCAGTTCGGCAGTACGTCGTGTTCGGCGCAGAAGTCCAGCAGTTCCTGCGTGTCATTCAGGCCACCGATCAGCGATCCGGAGATCGAGCGGTTATTCATCACCAGCAGCGCGCCGTGGATCGGTTCCAGCGGCTCCAGCGCGCCCACCAGCACCAGCACGCCATTGCGCCCCAGCAGCATCAGGTAAGGGTTGACGTTGTGCTTCGTCGGAATGGTGTCGAGGATGAAGTCGTAGCGGTTGCCCGCCGACTGCATCGCCTTGGGGTCCTTCGACAGCAGCACATCGGTGGCGCCCAGCGCGCGCGCGTCGTCGGCCTTGCTGGCAGACGTGGTGATTACGGTGACTTCCGCGCCGAGCGCGACGGCCAGCTTGACAGCCATGTGGCCCAGACCGCCCAGGCCTACCACGGCCACCTTCGATCCCTTGCCGACGCCGTGACGGCGTAGCGGCGTCCAGACCGTGATGCCGGCGCACAGCAGAGGGCTCGCGTACTTCATGTCGAGCGCGGCCGGCACGCGCAGCACGAACTTCTCGCGGACGACGATGCTTTCCGCGTATCCGCCGTATGTAATCTCACCGGTATGACGGTCCTTGCCGTTATAGGTAGCGGTAAGACCCTTGGAACAGTTCTGTTCGTGGCCGTGGTCGCACGATGGGCAATCCTGGCAGCTATCAACCATGCAGCCGACCGCCACGCAGTCGCCAACCTTGTAGCGCGTGACGTGTGGGCCGATGGCGGTCACGTGTCCGACGATCTCGTGGCCGGGCACGCATGGGTAGACGGTGGTGCCCCAGTCGTTGTTGACGGCGTGGGCGTCCGAATGACAGATGCCGCAGTAGTCGATGGCGATGGCGACGTCATCGGCGCGCAGGGCGCGGCGTTCGATATGCATCGGCGTAAGGGCGGCATGGGCCTCGCAGGCGCCGAAAGCTTTGCAGGTGGTCATGGGAGATTGGTTGTGGAGGGTGACGGATGGGTTGGTCCCCTCTCCCGCTTCGGGAGAGGGCTGGCGGTTCAATCGACGATGACGAGCGATCAGGCTTCGATGCTCGGGCGCGTCCAGGGCGCCGGCGCGGTCTCCGGTGCGGCGATCTGGTTCGAGATCCACTTGCCCATGCGGCGCAGCGGTTCGATCGCATCCTGTGGCGCGGCCCACTTCATCACGGCCGCGTAGCCTAGCGAGACAATGCGCTGGGCGCCATACAACGGCAGCTTGTCCTTCAGTTCGTCCTTGATGCTTTCCGGGTAGACCCCGACGGTCTGCGTGTACGCGTCCACGGCGGCCATCACCTCGTCGAGGGTATCCACCGGCACCAGATTGGCGGTGCGGTCGTCGAGCCGCGTGGCAAACGAGACCGGCTCCGGAATCTGCGAGCAGATGATCGCGCCTTCGCCATCCTTGCCGCCGATGACCTGGTACCACTCGTCATCGAGCCGCAAGGCATCGACTTCCGCCTTGATCGCCGGATCGTAGCGCCTGGGCGAGGTGGAAAGCGTGTTGGGCAGGCCGAGCATGGCGTCGTACACGTAGCGGCCGAACGTGTTGAGCTTGCGCAGGCCAGCTTCATCGGTGCCGCATTGCACGTACGCCACGCGGGCGCATACGCAGCCTTTCTGGTTCAGCGCGCCGATGTCGCTGGCCAGGCGCAACGCTGCCTCGCGCATGGTTTGCTCGCTGGCGAAGGCGTCCTGACCGATGATGCTGGCGCTGCGTTTCGGGTCGAGCGAGATCAGTTCCAGACCCGGCTGGACGTAGCGGGTCACATGCTTCATCGAGGCGTAGCCACCCCACGCGACGATCTTCTCCAGATGCTGCGGCTGGTACAGGCGCTCCTCGAAAGCCTGGTCGCCACCTTTCCAGTAGGCCACGCTCAGGTGCCGCGTGAGCGGGTGGTCGGGCGCCATGTCGATCATTGTGCGCGCGATGGCCAGCGCGGTGAACGGGTCGTTGGACGGCGCTTTGATAATCGCGTCGCTGCGCATCACCATGTTGCGAATGATCGTGAGCAGGGAAAGACCGGCCGCGTTGCCAGCGACAATATGCAGCGTGCGTGCGCCGAAGCATCGCACTTCCAGATCGGTGCCGTCGATCAGCTTTTGCTTGACCCAGCCTTCGAGGTACTTGATGCCTACCGTGCTCTCCACCGCTTCGGTGATTGCCGCGCGCGACAGCATATTGCGCAGGCCCATGTACGTGCCCTTGATCATGGTCGGCGTGACCGGCGACGTGTGATACGACAGCGCGCAGGCTTCCTGCAGGTACTGATTGGTGGCGAAATCGAGGCGCTCGCCGAGGGCCTCGGCGTAGTCAAGGATATCGCCGAAGGTCAGTTCATAGAGATCCGCAAGACGCGCTGGATTCCCGAGCGGCAGTTGGTCGAGATACGCGTGCGCGTCCGGCGTCAGGAACGTCAGGTCGCCGCCACGGCCGCCCACTTCGATGAGGTTGTCGGTGATGACGTTGCCGCGAATGACCATCGGCGCGATGGGGTGAGTCATGATGTCGGTCCTCTCGTTCATTGTCATTGTTCTACGGTGTTCAGGAAGTCCATGGCCTCGCGGTGCGAGCTTTCTGTGGCCGCGCACGTGATCTTGTCGTCGCCGCCGTTCTTGTCGCTGTATCGCTGGATGCTGCCGCTCACGACGTAGCGGCTTGGACGGCCGCACGCGCAGGGCTTGTCCCATTCGACCGTGACCTCGTCACCGGTGATGAAGCCCCCCCATTTGACTTCGGCGCCAAGGTCGAAGAAGGCGGCGCGGCCCGTGACCCGGCCCTTGCGCGGCAGCGGCTGGCCCGTTTCCGGATCGAGAACGAACGGAATCACGGTGTGCGTGAAGTGGAAATTGCCGTGTTCGCAGCGTGGATTCGACCCGCTGACCAGTTCCGACATCGCGTAGGTTTCGTTCAGGTAGCTGACGCCCGTAAAGCGCATCACCTCCTCGCGCCAGCCATCGGGCTGCACCACGCCCTTGGCGCCACCGGTCGTGGTAATGAAGGAGTCGGGATGGAATACACCTTCCAGCCCCTGTTCGAGCCCCGCCTTCGCCATGTTGTGCAGCAGGTTCCAGGTGGCGCCGATGTAAACGCGCTTGCCGCGCAGGTCCTTGGCCATGCGCTGGAAGAAGCTGGCGAGGTAGGCCGGCATCTCGGCCTGTAGTGTGTCGAAGGCCTTCTTCTTCGCCAGCAGGTCCGGGTTGATCTCCAGACGATCCAGCGTGCCTCTTGCGTGCGCGGCGCGTAGTCTTGCGCCAAGGTGGAGCATGTCACTCGACAAGGTGGCGGGGTAGGCCGCGTGGAAATGATCCTCGCCCGGCAGTAGCGCGCGAATCAGGAAGTCGTTCGCGCGCACATGGCTCAGGTAGCCGTTGCGGTAGTACGGATATGGGATGTGCATTTCCGGCATGGGCGTATCCGGTCCGGCCATGCGCAGGATGTACAGCTTGCGGATGTCGCATGCCTTTTCCCACTCGCGAATGCCCTGCGGCAGGAATGACACGGTGCCCGAGGTGCCTGAGGTATGGCTGATGCGCATCTCTGGCACGGCGGCGTCGAGCGTGGCGAACCAGTCGTCCAGACCCTGGCAGTGGCTGACGTCCACGGCAGCAAAGCGCGCCGCCATCTCGGGCGTCATCAGCTTGCCCAGCCACTTGTTGATCTGGCTGAAGTTTCGTTTCTCGAGGAGCGATGGTGGGTAGGATTTGAAGACCGTGTGCTCGAACAAGAGCGGCACCACATCATCGAGCTTGTCGATGCGGGTCAAGTCTTCGCCGTCGGCAAGCTTCGTCAGGACCGGCACACGGTCACGCAATTGGGCGAATCGCTGTTTCAGCGCCACCAGTTGTATCTCATCGACTTCGTCTCGGGGCATGTTCTGCCACGTTTGCAGATCGTGGTTCGCGAGTGCTGACGGATCGTTCAGCAGTAACTCGACCTTCCTTTCCAGGGACATGTTTTCGCCATGCGTGAGCGTTGATGGGAAGCCCAGTATAGGAGCGCGAATGCGTCCCCAGACTCCGGGTTTCCGGGTCGGTATTCAGTACCCAATTCACTGAAACTAAAGGGAAAAAATGCGGCGCAAGGTCGCAGGCTCTGCATTTTCGTGGAACGTATGAACGCCCGGGCGGAACATCCGGAAAGGGAGGGGACGAGCGGCTTGATTCCGCAGCAAGCTGGTTAGCTTGCTGGCCACGTCGGGCCATTCCAAACGAACTGGATGAGGTGATCGACAATGTCGTCCCGCAAGCACCACACAGCGCCTGATCACCTGCACATCGAAGTCCCGGCAAGGCCGCGCAAGCAGCCCAGACAGGAGCGGTCGCTCAAGCTCGTCGACGCCCTAAAGACAGCCGGGTGGGAGATTCTCGAGAAGGAAGGGCGAGAGGCGCTGTCGCTGGAACGGCTATCCGTACGCGCTGGCGTGGCGGTCAGCTCCATTTACGAGTACTACCCGACGATGGAGTCGTTGGTCGTCGCAATCTTCGACGACTTCCGCGCGGAGGCCAGGCGCAGGCTCGTAGAGGATCTGCAGCGTCTGCCGCCGGGCACGAAGTTGTTTGATGGCATCCTGCTATTGCTGCGCATTGGCCTGCCGATGCTGCACAAGTGGGTGCAGATCGATCGCGAACTGCTCGTGAAGTCGTCCCAGTATGACGAACTGGTGCGTCTGGACGTCATCAAGCCTGAGCAGTACTGGACCTCCATGGCGACGGATGCCCTGATGGAACGGTTCCCCGACGAGGTACTGGTGCGCGACAAGGCCAAGGCGCGCTTCATGGCCTTCCACACAATCCTGGCCTTGCCACGAGCGATGGCACTGATGCGGCCAGAATTCCTCATCGAGCCGGATACGGAGCTTCTGATGTGCAGAATGCTTTACGTGTTGCTGACGTCCGCCTAAGACCGCGCTTCAGTCACTAAGGGCTGAATCTGGAAACGGCAACAAATGGCCGGTAAGGGGCCTTGGAGATCGGCGGCTGGCGTCGACTGCCAGTGCTCTTCCCTCGCCAGTTCTGTGTACCCATTTACTGTGAGACTGATCGCGCCTTTTACTCACTTACTTCGAGATTTTGACTCAGGTAGTTTGCGACAAGGCTCCGTAAGTCCTTGATTGTTCGACGTCAGGTTTCCCATTAACTGTGAGATGGGACAGAAGTCCGCTTGCGGATCAGTCACCGGCATCTGATGGTCGGCATGGCGAACGTTTGCGGCGACAAAATTGAGTGTGATTGCGTGAACCTACATCCCTCGGTGTGTCTGGCTAATCCACTGCAGCCCCTTCAGCGAAACCTCACCTTCACGCTCCAGCCTCCCGACGTCCGCCACGTAGCAGTCTGCGCCACCGCTCGGATAGATGAACTCGCATCACGGATTCCTGGCCATCTCCATTGCGGAGATGGCTTTTTTTTGGTTCTTCGGAGAATTCCGGGGACTGAATTGCCACATTCCGTATCCTAATGGCCGTTAAGAGGGCCGTTGAGGA
>NZ_DDCI01000035.1:0-94531 GCF_002335265.1 Cupriavidus sp. UBA2010 | reverse complement strand
CCCCGGATCCAGCTTGTAGCCATCCCAGCAGCCCAAGGCCTGCAGCGTCTTCCGATCCAGCATCCCGTTCCGCAACGGCCCTCTTAACGGCCCTCTTAACGGCCATTAGGATACGGAATGTGGCAATTCAGTCCCCGGAATTCTCCGAAGAACCAAAAAGAAGCCCCGCATTCGCGGGGCTTTGTTTCCAACCAGATCTCGTCGCTCATTGGGTCGCCGCCGTCGGTGCTGCAGGCGCCTTCTTGTGAGACTTGCTCGACTTCTTGGTGGTGCTCTTGCTATCGGTCAGAGCTGATGACGTGCTCTGGTTCGCGCCCTGTGTGTAGGGATCGAACTTGTCGCCGGCCCGGGCGGCGTCGGGCGTGTAGCCATCCTTGTTGCTCGTGCGCGCCGGGTCGGGCACATAGCCGTCCTTGTTAGTCGTATGCATGTCGTAGTCATAGCGATCAGAGGGACTTGCCGGTCCCGCCGCAAACGCCAGCCCGGGTACAAAGACTGCAACTGCCACTGCAATGGTGAGTGCCTTCATCGGGATCCTCCTGCGAGAACGGTTGAGACCATCGTGCGCTGAGTACGCACAATCCATCACCAAGCCTATGCCGCGGGCATCGAAAATGCCATGAACCAATGGTGTTAACGCGATGCGCGCGGGCACCGCCGCCAAGCACTCAGGGACGAAGCAGATCGAAGCCAGCCAGCGCGATCACGCCGCTCAGCGCATCCGTGGCCATGGAACCCTGTCCCAGGATCAGCACGGCAGCCGCGGCCCACGTGGTGGCACAGAAGAAATAGAAGCGCTTGTTCATGGTGAAGCCGATCACTTGCTGCGGGCAAAAGAAGGACGTCAGTATAAACCCTGATATTCACCCACGACAAAGCGCCTGATGCAGCTCTTTTCTAAAGCTTCGGAATTGCCGCGACCAGCATGGCTACACCCGAGCAGGTCAAAAGCGTCAGCACAATGCGCCGGAACGCGATGTCGCTGATACCAATGTAGACCCGCGTGCCGAGCAATGTGGGAATCAGCATGGCCGGGGCCACGATGGCGAACATCGGCAACATGTCGCGCGTGATGATGCCGGTACCCACGTACACGGCCATCGTCACCAGCAATGCGCCGAGGTTGAAGTTCTGGATCACCACCCGCTGCTTGTCCTTGTCGAAGCCTCGCAGCGTGCACCAGAGCGTTGGCGCAATGCCCGTGAACCCGCCGATGCCACCCATGATGCCGCCGATGGCGCCGACCACGGCATCGGCCAGCCGGCCGCCACGGCGGATCGGCGGGATGCGGCTCGAGAACAGCATGATCGGGCACCAGATCACCAGGACGAAGCCAAGGCACAGCTTGAACAGATGGACGTCGAGCCGGGGCAGGATACTGACCCCGATGGGAATGCCGACGATGCCGCCAAGCAGGAACGGCAGTACGGTGGCCAGATGGTACTTGCGGCGCACGGTGAAGGCCGCAAGCAACTGGCCGGTCAGCGCGCCGAACACGGACATCGCCGAAGCCAGCCGTGGTTCGACGCCCCAGGCCCAGAACGACATGGCAACCATGCCAAACGCGAAGCCTGACAGGCCCTGCACGAATCCGGCAACGATGGCGCCGAGGGCGACGATGAGAAAGACCGAATCTACCTGCATGTTCTTGTTCTTATGGTTTGCGCCCCGCTCCCGGTCTATACACGGGGGAACGGGGGTGGAACGAGAGCCGGCCCTGAATCCGCCGGCCCCTTCAATCGTCAGCCGCCAATCCCCAGCAGCTCCACTTCAAAGTTCAGCGTCGCGTTCGGCGGGATCGTGCCCGGCACGCCGCGCTCGCCGTAGGCCGTCGAGGCCGGGCAAGTCAGCTTGGCCTTGCCGCCGACCTGCATCTTCTGCACGCCCTCGGTCCAGCACGGGATCACGCGGTTCAGGGGGAACGAGATCGGCTGGCCGCGCTTGTAGGAGCTGTCGAACTCCTTGCCGTCGGTCAGCGTGCCACGGTAGTGGACCTTGACCGTATCCGTTGCTTTCGGCGAAGCGCCGGTGCCCTTGGTCACGTGCTCGATCACCACGCCGGACGGCAGCGTTTCAGCCTGCGCGATACCTGCGGCGCCCAGCGCCACGGCGGCGAGGATCAGGGAGAGTTTCTTCATGGGATATTCGTCGTGTCAGGTTCTCGGGAGTGACGCCTACGCCAGGCAAACCCGGTGCGGACGCCAGCCGGCAAGTGTACATGACCCTGTTATTTGCGCTGATCGGCCTGCTCACCGGGCGATCCGTGACAGAATGGCCACTTGTCCACAGCGCAGACGGAGGCATTGGGGATGTATCGCGGCGAACGGTTCAACGGATATAGCCACCTGGCGGGAGCGGTGCTCTCGGCGGCTGGTATGGCGGTGCTGGTCACTTCATCGGCACTCCATAGCGACGCCTGGAAGGTCGTCAGCTCCGTCGTCTATGGCACCACGCTGGTGCTGCTCTACACGATCTCCACCGTCTACCACAGCGTTCGCGGCCCCGCGAAGGACATCTTCCGCCGCCTCGACTACTGCGCGATCTACCTGCTGATCGCCGGCAGCTATACCCCGTTCGCATTGGTCACATTACGCGGCCCCTGGGGCTGGACCCTGTTCGGCGTCAACTGGGGGCTGGCCGTGGCCGGCATCATCCAGGAGCTCTGGATCGGCCATCGCACCCGCATCTTCTCGTTGGCCATCTACGTGATCATGGGCTGGCTGGTGCTGATCGCGTTTGGCCCACTGGCGGCGGCCCTGCCGACCGTGGGGCTGTACTGGCTCGTAGCCGGCGGCGCCATCTACACTGCCGGCATCGGCTTCTTCCTGTTCGACGAGAAGGTGCGCCACTTCCACGGCATCTGGCACCTGTTCGTGCTGGCCGGCAGCATGTGCCAGTTCATCAGCATCCTGTTCTACGTCGGGTAAGCGCCCGATACCTCACCCTATATCTCGGTCACGGTCGCCGCCGATGCGGCCGTCTCCGTGACCACGCCGGCTTCGAGCATCGCCTCGATCTCCGCCTCGCCATAGCCGCATTCCGCCAGCAACGTCCGCGTATGTTCGCCCAGCCTCGGTGACGGGCGATGGTATTGCGCCGGCGTTTCCGATAGCTGTATCGGCAGCCCCAGCGTCCGGATGGGCCCGGCTTCCGCGTGCTGTTGCCGTACCACCATGCCACGCGCCAGCGTCTGCGGATGGTTCAGTGCCTCGCCAATCGAATGCACGGGTCCGGCCGGGACGCCCGCTGCATCGAATGCCGCCAGCCAGTCAGCGGACGGGCGCGTCATCAGGATGCCGGCCATCTCCGGCAGCAACGTGTCGCGATGACGCATCCGGTCGGCGTTGCGCCGATAGCGGGGGTCTTCGACCCATTCCGGATGTCCGAGCACCTGCGCGATACGCGCCCAGTTCTTCTCGTTCGCGCCGCCAACGATGATATGGCCGTCCTGCGTCGGAAATGCCTGGTATGGCGTCGCCAGCACGTGCGCCGACCCGCTCGGCCCCGGCGACTCGCCCGTGGCGAAATGAATCGCCGCGTGCCAGTAGAGCTGCTGCAGGCCGGCCTCGATCAGCGACGTTTCCACGATCTGCCCGCGCCCGGTCTTCTGCCGATGCTGATACGCGGCAAGAATGCCGAACGCCGCCAGGATGCCCGCATTGATATCGGCGATCGAATTCCCGGTGCGCAACGGCGGCCCGCCCGCCTCGCCCGTGATGCTCATGAGCCCCGTGTAACCCTGCGCGATCAGATCGAAGCCGCCCTTGTCGGCGAACGGCCCGGTGCGGCCATAGCCTGAGATCGCGCAATAGATCAGGCCCGGGTTCTCGCGCGACAGCGTGTCGTAGCCAAGCCCAAGCTTCTCCAGCGTGCCCTTGCGGAAGTTCTCGATCACCACGTCGGCGTTGCGCACCATGCGCAGGAACACTTCGCGGCCTTCGGGTGTCTTCAGATCAAGGGCGATGCCGCGCTTGTTGCGGTTCAGCATCAGGAACGGCGCCGACACACCGTTGATGGTCGGCTCGCGATAGCCACGTGCGTCGTCGCCACCGTCGATCTTCTCGATCTTGATCACATCGGCGCCGAGATCGGCCAGCATCATGCCGCAGGTGGGCCCGGCCATGATCTGCGCGAGTTCCAGCACACGCAGGCCGGACAACGCACCCGGCGCGATTGCAGGGGAATCTGACATCGGTCTGCTCCCAGGTTAGCGACCGCTGAACTTCGGCGTCTCCTTGGCCAGGAACGCGCGATAGCCAGTGCGGAAATCCTCGGTATCGAAACAGTCGAACGCAGCATCGATATCGGCGGCCGATATCGGCTTGCCTTCGGCCAGTTGCCGGGCGAAGCGCTTGTGCCAGCGGGCCACCAGCGGCGCGCCGGAAGCGATCCGCTGCGCCGCGGCACGCGCCTCGTCGGCCACGCGATCATCGGGCACCACGCGCGAGACCAGCCCCATCGCATACGCCTCGGCCGCATCGACGATGCGCCCTTCGAACAGCAGCTCGAGCGTGCGCGACGTGCCGATCAGCCGCACCAGCGGCGCCATCTCCGCGTGCGCCATCACCAGCCCGAGATTCTTGATCGGCGCGCCGAAACGGCTGCTCTGGCCACAGATGCGGATATCGGCCATGGCTGCGACCTCGAGCCCGCCACCCACGCAGATGCCGTGGATCTGCGCCACCACCGGATGCGGGCAGTCCTGCATCGCCTGCGCGGTGCCATGCATGACCGCGCCATAGGCCGTGGCCTGTTGCTTGTTGGAACGCGTGGTGGCGAATTCGCCGATATCGTTGCCCGGCGAAAACGCGCGGTCCCCCGCGCCACGCACGACGACGCAGCGCACCGTGTCATCGGCGGAAAGCTCGCGGAACGCCTCGCCAAGCTGCCGCCACATATCGAGCGTGAAGGCATTGAGCTTCGCGGGCCGGTTCAGGACGATGGTGGCGACGGCATCCTCGCGCGTCACCAGCAACGTCCCTTCCTGCTGAATGTCATCGCTCATTCTGACGCTCCCTGATGGGCCGACACTACCTTGCGGCGCCGGGTCTTCTCCAGCAGGCTGCCGAACATCGGCCACACCAGGATCACCACTGCCAGCGCCATGATCGTGCCGACGAGCCCGTTGGACCAGAACACGTTGAGTTCGCCCTGCGACATCAGCATGGTCTGCCGGAATGCATCCTCCGCGCGATCGCCCAGTACCAATGCCAGCACCAGCGGCGCCAGCGGATACTCGAGCTTCTTGAGCACATACCCGATCACGCCGAAGATCAGCATGAGCCAGACGTCGAACATCGCGTTATGCACTGTGAACGCGCCAATCGCGCAGACCACGAGGATCAGCGGCGCGATGATCGCAAACGGAATGCGCAGGATGGCGGCGAACAGCGGCACCGTGGAAAGCACCACGATCAGGCCCGCCAGATTGCCCAGGTACATGCTCGCGATCAGCCCCCAGACGAAGGTCTTCTGCTCGGTGAACAGCAACGGCCCCGGCTGCAGCCCCCAGATCATCAGTCCACCCAGCAGCACCGCCGCCGTGGCTGACCCCGGAATGCCAAGCGCCAGCATTGGCAGCAACGCGCTGGTGCCGGCCGCGTGCGCGGCGCACTCAGGCGCGATCACGCCTTCGACGTTGCCGCGCCCGAACGTCTCACGCTTGCGCGAGAAACGCTTGGCCACGCCATAGCCCATGAACGATGCGGCCGTCGCGCCGCCCGGCGTCACGCCAAGCCAGCAACCGATGATCGACGAACGGATCAGTGTCATCCAGTAACGCGGCAGTTCGGCCCAGGTCTTCAGCACCACCTTGAGGTCGATGCTGGCCCGCTTGCCACGAAAGGCGACGCCCTCCTCCATCGTCATCAGGATTTCGCTGATGCCGAACAGGCCGATAACAGCCACCAGGAAGTCGAACCCGCGCAGCAGTTCCGTGGAGCCGAACGTCATGCGCAGCGTGCCCGAAACCGTATCCATGCCGACCGCCGCCAGTGCGAACCCGATGCACATCGCGATCACGATCTTGGCCTTGGCTTCCTTGCCCATGCCGACGAAGCTGCAGAACGTCAGAAAATACACCGCGAAGAATTCCGGCGGCCCGAAGCGTAACGCGAACTTCGCCACCAGCGGCGCCAGGAACGTGATCAACAGCACACCGGCCAGCGCGCCGAGAAACGACCCGGTGAAGGCCGACGTCAGCGCGCGTCCCGCCTCACCCTGCTGCGCGAGCGGGTAGCCATCGAACGTGGTGGCCACGGACCACGCCTCGCCGGGAATGTTGAACAGGATCGACGTGATCGCGCCCCCGAACAGCGCGCCCCAGTAGATGCACGACAGCATGATGATGGCCGACGTCGGCTCCATCGAAAACGTCAGCGGCAGCAGGATCGCCACGCCATTGGGGCCACCCAACCCGGGCAGCACACCCACGACGATGCCGAGCAGGATGCCCACCAGCATCAGCCCGACGTTGTGCCATGACATCGCCACAGCAAAGCCGCCCATCAACGCATTGAGTTCTTCCATGCCGGTCCCCTTCAGAATCCGAGGGCCGCTTCGAGCGGTCCCTTGGGCAACGGCACGCGGAACTGCATCTCGAAGATCCAGAACAGCACCAGATTGATGGCCACGCCAGTCAGCACCGCGCGCCACCATGCGAACTTGCCGATCACGAGCATGAAACCCGCAATGAAGATCGCCGATGCTACGTAGATGCCCAGAAAGGCGATCAGCGCGACGTAGACCGTCAGCGGCACCAGGATCACCGCCACCTGCCGCAATTGCGGCCACGTGACGAACACCTTCTCATTCTCGCCATGCCACGCCTGCCACAGCACCACCATGCACGCGATGAAGATGATCGCGCCAATCCGCATCGGAAAATAGCCGGCCTGCGGGCCGTCCGGCTCCCACCCCGCGCCAATCTGGTAGTTGCTGACCATCACCACCACCGCGCCAATGGTGATCAGCAGCGCGGTGGCGATTTCCGCCGCACGCACCGTGATCGCCGCCGGCGCGGTGTCTTGTAATTGTTCGCTCATGAATGTGTCCCCCCGGATCGTTGCCCCCCACCCCATTCAAGGGAGAGGGGGCAAGCCATCAGCACTCGCTCTACGGTCTTACTTCGCCGCCAGGAAACCCGCTTCCTTGATGATGTCCTTGTGGCGCGTTTCATCGGCCGTCAGGAACTCGGTCAACTTCTGGCCCGTGAGGAAATCGTTCTTGAGCGCGTTCTTCTCCAGATACTCCTTCCACTCCGGCGTAGCCACGACCTTCTGCATCAGATCCACGTAGTACTTCTGCTGATCTGGCGTAACGCCACCGGGCAGCATGAACACACGCAGCATCTGGTATTGCACGTCCAGCCCCTGCTCCTTGCAGGTGGGGATGTCACCCCAGCTTTGCGTGCCGGTGATCTTGTTCGTGTACTGCATGCGATCCGGCGCAAACACGCACAGCGCGCGATGCTCGCCGGCGCGCCACTGACCGATTGATTCGGAGGGGTTGTTGACGTTGGAGTCGATATGCTTGCCCGAGAGCTGTGTCGCCGCTTCGCCACCGCCCTTGTACGGGATGTAGATGAAGCGCACGCCGGCCTTGCGCTCGACCTGCGCGGTGATGATCTGGTCCTCGCGCTTGGAGCTGGTGCCGCCCATCTTGAGCTTGCCCGGCTGCTTCTTCGCCTCGGCGATGTAGTCTGCCGGCGTCTTGTACGGCGCCTCGGCGTTGGTCCAGAGCACGAACTCGTCCATCGCCACCATGGCCACCGGCGTCAGGTCGCGCCAGTTGAAGGGCAACTGGCTGATCATCGGCACCGTGTAGAGCGCGGACGAGGTCACCAGCAGCTTATGCGCGTCACCTTTCGACGCCTTGGTGTCCATCAGCCCTTCGGCCCCGCTGGCGCCGGCCTTGTTCACGACGATCATCGGCTGGTTCATCAGCTTGTGCTTGGCGATGATGCCCTGGATGGAACGTGCCATCTGATCCGATGCCCCGCCCGCGCTGAACGGCACGACAACCTCGACCGGTTTGGTAGGCTCCCACGCAAACGCGGGGCTGGCCCACGCGACACCTAGCAACGAAGCGCACGCGAGGGCGCGTGCGGCATAACGCAACGTCATGGTCTGTCTCCTTTGGGTGGCGGCCGTGCGCTCTGTGGTGCATCGGCCTTGTAGTCGGGAGCGCCTCTGCTGGACGCTCTCTTCTTGCTGCTGCTTGAAACCTCAGGCCGCGCGCAGCGACGGCTGCGATGCCGCGGCGCGCAGGCTGTCCATGGCGGCCAGTACACCGCCTGCATGGTGCGGCACGCCCGCCAGTGCGAAGCCCATCTCCACGCCGGCCAGCGTGCCCATCAGCGTCAGGTCATTGAAATCGCCCAGATGCCCGATGCGGAAGACCTTGCCGGACAGCTTCGACAGGCCCTGCCCGAGCGACATGTTGAAGTGCTCGAGCACGATCTTGCGGAACGCGTCGGCGCTATGGCCTTCCGGCATCACCACGGCAGTCAGCGCCGGGCTGTACTCGGACGGGTTCTGGCACAGGATCTCGAGCCCCCATGCGTTGACGCAGGCGCGAGTGGCTTCGGCATGGCGGTGATGGCGCGCGAACACGTTCTGCAGGCCCTCTTCGAGCAGCATGTCGCACGCTTCCGACAGGCCGTAGAGCAGGTTCGTGGCCGGCGTATAGGGCCAGAATCCGTTCTTGTTGGCTTCGATGATTTCATCCCAGCCCCAGAACGCCCTGGGCAAGCGGGCCTTGGCCGATGCGGCGATCGCCTTCGCGCTGACGGCGTTGAACGAGATGCCGGGCGGCAACATCAACCCCTTCTGCGAGCCCGACACCGTCACGTCGACACCCCATTCGTCATGGCGATAGTCGACCGAACCGAGCGAGGAAATCGTATCGACCAGCAGTAGCGCGGGGTGGCCAGCCGCGTCGATCGCGCGGCGCACCGCGGCGATGTCGGACGTCACGCCGGTCGAGGTTTCGTTGTGGACCACGCAGACCGCCTTGATCTCGTGGTTGCGGTCTTCGGCCAGGCGCGCGCCGATTGCAGCGGCATCCACGCCATGACGCCAGTCGCCCACGATGAACTCGGCGTTCACGCCGAGCTTGTCGGCCATCTTCTTCCAGAGCGACGCGAAATGGCCGGTCTCATACATCAGCACCTTGTCGCCGGGGGACAGCGTATTGACCAGCGCGGCCTCCCACGCCCCCGTCCCCGACGCCGGATAGATCACCACGGGCTGGGTCGTCTGGAAGATCTTGCGGATATCGGCCAGCACCTTCTTGCCCAGTTGCTGGAATTCGGGGCCCCGGTGATCAATCGTCGGGTAATCCATCGCGCGCAGCACGCGGTCGGGCACATTGGTGGGTCCGGGGATCTGCAGGAAATGCCGGCCACTGGGATGTGAGTTCAATCGGAGCATGTCGCCTCGTATCCTTATATTTGAATTTTGTATTCAAAAAACAGAGATGCACTGCGCGTCCGTCATGCGGGATAATGTTGGCGGACGCAAGTGCCTGCCTCTCCGCAATAAATCCTTATAAATCAATGGCTATCTGGATTTCATTGCACCGACTGCGTTGTTTCTGGCGCAACCTGATGCGCCAAATTGCAGTTCGAGCTTGCCCAAGATTAGGTTTTGAATACAATACTGTCAAGCCACACGATCCCTGATGAGCACAAACCCGACCACCCCTTCGCAAGCCGTCGACCGCCAGATCCTGCATGTGGCGGTAGCTCAGCGCCTGCGCACGATGATCATGGAGGGCGACCTCGCACCGGGCACGCGGCTCAACGAGCGCGTGCTGTGCGACTTGCTCCAGGTTTCGCGCACGCCGCTGCGTGAAGCCTTCAAGGTCCTGGCCGGTGACGGGCTGGTGACGCTGCTGCCGAACCGGGGCGCCGAGGTGGTGGTGCTGTCGCAGGAGGTGATCAACCACCTGTTCGAGATGATGGGCGCGCTCGAGGCGATGTCCGGCGAGCTGGCCTGCCAGCGCATCACCGATGCCGAGCTGAACGAGATCCGCGCGCTCCACTACGAAATGCTCGCTTGCCACGCGCGGCGGGACCTGCCCAATTACTACGCGCTGAACCGCCGCATCCATGACGCGATCAATGCGGCGGCGCGCAATCCGATCCTCGAGGAGACCTATCGACGCATCAACCTGCGCATTCAGGCGCTGCGCTTCCGCTCGAACTTCGATCAGGACAAATGGGACATGGCCGTGCGCGAGCACGGCGAGATGCTCGATGCCTTGTCGAAGCGCGATGGGGCCGCGCTGCGTGACATCCTGCGCGCGCACCTGCAGCACAAGCACGACGCGCTGATCGCCGAACTAGAACGCGCGCAGGACGCCGCCTGACCTGACGCGACACGCGCACCCGGTGCGCATCGTCGCAAGGCCATGACGGCGTCTCCCAGCGCACGCAACCGGAGACATAGAAGTCCATGGCCTTGCCAACCACCCCCACGCCACCCGGCGTGCAACCGCTGCGCTTCATGCCCGGCGCGGCGGCACCCGCCCTGCAATCGCCGCTGTACCGGCGCCTGGCCGCCGAACTGCGCGGCGAAGTATTGTTCGATAACGCCAGCCGTGGCCGCTATGCCACCGATGCGTCGATCTACCAGGTCATGCCGATCGGCGTGGTGGTACCGCGCGACGAAGCCGATGCGCGGCTTGCGCTGGACATCGCCCGGGACTTCAAGGCGCCGCTGCTGCCGCGCGGCGGCGGCACCAGCCAGTGCGGGCAGACCGTGGGCGAGGCGCTGGTCATCGACAACAGCAAGTACCTGAACCAGATCATCGACTTCGATCCGGCGGCGCGCACGGTGACCGTGCAGCCCGGCATCGTGCTCGATCACCTGAACGCATGGCTCAAGCCCCACGGCCTCTGGTTCCCGGTCGACGTATCGACGGCCGCGCAATGCACGATCGGCGGCATGACCGGCAACAATTCGTGCGGTTCGCGCTCGATCCAGTACGGCAACATGGTGCACAACGTGCTCGGCGTCCAGGCCATCCTGGCCAGCGGCGAGGACGTGCGCTTCGATGCCAGCTGGCCGGCCGAGTCGGCGCCACACCGGGCCATTGCCGACGGCGTGCGCCGCATCGCCACGCGCGAACGCGACGCCATCGCGCAGATGTATCCAACCGTGCTGCGCCGCGTGGGCGGCTACAACCTTGATATCTTCGCGCCGCGCAGTGAACGGCCCTATACCACCGACGGCAGCGTCAATCTGGCGCATCTGCTCGTGGGATCGGAAGGCACCCTCGCCTACTTCCGCCACATCGCGCTGCAACTCGCGCCACTACCGGCGCACAAGACCCTGGGTGTGGTGAATTTCCCGACGTTCTATCAGTCGATGGATCTCACGCGCCATATCGTGGCGCTGAAGCCGGCGGCCGTGGAACTGGTCGATCGCACCATGATCGATCTGGCCCGCAACAATCCCGCATTCCGCCCCGTGATCGACCGCGCGCTGGTGGGCGAGCCGGAAGCGATTCTGCTGGTTGAGTTCGCCGGCGAGGATCGCGCGGCCACGCTGCAGGGACTGGCCCAACTGGTCGAGCTGATGGCCGATCTTGGCCTGCCTGGCTCGGTGGTGGAAATGCCGGACCCTGGTCCGCAGAAGGCGCTGTGGGAAGTGCGCAAGGCCGGCCTCAACATCATGATGAGCATGAAGGGCGACGGCAAGCCGGTATCGTTCATCGAAGACTGCGCCGTGCCGCTTGAGCATCTGGCCGCGTACACGTCTCGGCTGACAGAAGTGTTTCACAAGCATGGCACGCGCGGCACCTGGTACGCCCATGCCAGCGTCGGCACGCTGCACGTGCGGCCAATCCTCGACATGCGGCGCGACGGCGCGGCCAAGATGCGAGCCATCGCCGAGGAAGCCGCCGCGATGGTGCGCGAGTACAAGGGCGCGTACTCGGGCGAGCATGGCGACGGCATTTGCCGCGGCGAATGGGTGGCCTGGCAGTTCGGCCCATCGCTGGCGCGCGCGTTCGAGGAGGTCAAGGCACTGTTCGACCCCGAGAACCGCTGCAATCCCGGCAAGATCGTGGGCACGCCAAAGATGGATGACACATCGCTGTTCCGTTTCCCACCGAGCTACTCGGTCAAGCCGATTCGGCCGGTGCTCGACTGGTCGGCATGGAACGTCACGCGGGACCCGGTCACCGAGGCCGAGAGCGCACCGGGCACCGGCACCGATCCGGCAAACGGACTGGCTGCCGCGGTGGAGATGTGCAACAACAACGGTCACTGCCGCAAGTTCGACGCCGGCACCATGTGCCCGAGTTACCGCGTCACACGTGACGAGCAGCACCTGACACGTGGCCGCGCCAACACGTTGCGGCTCGCCCTGTCCGGTCAGCTTGGCACCGAGGGACTGCTCGACGCCGCGGTCAGAGACACGATGGACCTGTGTGTCTCCTGCAAGGGATGCAAGCGCGACTGCCCGACCGGCATCGACATGGCGAAGATGAAGATCGAGGTGCGCGCCGCCAACGCCAGCGCAGGCCGGCTGCGCGCGCGTGACAGGCTCGTGGCCTTCCTGCCGCGCTATGCGGGCACCGCCAGCCGGCTGCGCTGGTTGTTCAACCTGCGCGACCGCGTGCCCGGCCTGCCGCAACTGACCGAACGCCTGCTCGGCCTGTCGGCCCGACGCTCGCTGCCCCGCTGGCAATCAGCGTTCCTGCGCGATGACTACGTGGCCCGGCCCGTCGGCGGCAAGGAAGTCGTGCTGTTCGTCGATACGTTCAACAATCACATGGAACCGGAGAACGCGCGCGCGGCGCAACGCGTGCTCGAAGCGGCCGGATACACCGTGCATCTGTCGGGGGTTCCGGGCGAGCGGCCCTTGTGCTGCGGCCGCACGTTCCTGGCAGCCGGCCTGGTCGATGAAGCCAGGGCCGAGGCCCGGCGCACGCTCGATACGCTGCTGCCGTTCGTCTCGCGCGGCGTGGCCGTGGTGGGCCTGGAACCGTCCTGCCTGCTCTCCATGCGCGACGAATTCCTGCAGTACGGCTATGGCGACGCGGCGCGGCTGCTGGCGAACAATGCGTTCCTGTTCGAGGAGTTCCTGGTGCGCGAACATGCGGCCGGTCGATTCGCTCCCACGCTGAAGCCAATCGGCCGCACCGAGGCCCTGCTGCATGGGCACTGCCACCAGAAGGCGTTCGATGCCGTGCGGCCGGTGGAACAGGTACTCGGCTGGATTCCGGAACTCAAGACCTCGCTGATCGAATCGTCATGCTGTGGCATGGCGGGCAACTTCGGATACGAGGCCGAGCACCACGATGTGTCGATGAAGATGGGCGAGCTTGCGTTGCTGCCGGCCGTGCGCGGCGCCGATGCGCGGACGCTGGTGGTCGCCGATGGCACGAGCTGCCGCCATCAGATCCATGACGGCGCCGACAGGCAGGCGCTGCACGTGGCACGGGTGCTGGAGATGGCACTCGGGGCGTGAACCCGGTTGCGTGGCCCGATCGAAAAGGCGGACATGACGCAGTAGAATCGCGTCTCTCCCGTCCACATCGATCGTTCCACGCAACATGGCAGTCACGCGAAGCAGCAAACAGGCAACCTTGATCGGGCTTGTCGCGGTCCTATTCTGGAGCGCGATCGTCGGCCTGATCCGCGGCGTCAGCCAGAGCTTCGGCGCGACCGGTGGGGCGGCACTGATCTACACGGTCGCTTCGGCGCTGCTCTGGTTGACGGTCGGCCCGCCCCGGACGCGGGCGCTGCCTCGAATCTATCTGCTCTGGGGAAGCGTGCTGTTTGTTTCCTACGAGCTGTGCCTGTCGCTGTCCATTGGCTATGCCAATACCGGCAGGCAGGCCATCGAGGTCGGCATGGTCAACTATCTCTGGCCGTCCTTCACGATGCTGGCCGCCATCCTGTTCAATCGTCAGCGCGCCAACTGGCTGATCCTGCCAGGCTTTCTGGTGGCCCTGCTGGGTATTGCATCGGTGCTCGGTGGCGATCAGGGCCTGGACCTGCCGAGCATGGCCGCCAATATTCAGGACAACCCCCTCAGCTACGGCCTGGCCTTTGCCGGCGCGATGATCTGGGCGGGCTACTGCACGGTGACGAGCCGGTACGCGCAGGGCAAGAACGCGGTCACGCTGTTCTTCATGCTGACGGCGCTCGCACTCTGGGGGAAGTATCTGTTCACGGACGGCGAAACGATGGTCCTCAGCATGACGGGCGCGGTCTACCTGCTGCTGGCCGCCTGCGCCATGGGCTTCGGCTATGCCGCGTGGAACGTCGGCATCCTCCACGGCAATATGACGGTGCTGGCTGGCGCGTCGTACTTCATCCCGGTGTTGTCGGCCGCATTGGCCGCCACGCTGCTGCACGCACCGCTGTCGTTCGCATTCTGGAAAGGCGCCGCGATGGTGTGCGCGGGATCCATCCTTTGCTGGCTCGCAACACGTGGCAAGGGCGCTCGCTCAGCAGGTTCGTCAGGTTCTGACAACCCGACTTAGCGCGTGCCCCGAAACGCCGACGCGTCATATGCGGGAATCCCGACAATCGGCCAGAGGTAGCGCCGCGCGCACGCGCACATGCGCCATGCACGGCCGATGGATCACCCTGCGAGATATTTCACCCGGGTCACGAGTGCGGCTTTTCCGGATGCCTGGCAATCCTGACTAGACTGGAACTGGAGCGGATAACACTCCACTACCTGCAACCTGAACACATCCGCAAGGATGTTCAAGAAGGGGGCACCATGCTACAAGCCAGTGAAATCCAGACACGCTTTTCGCATCTGCAGCGCACGGTCAGCGAGACATCGAAGACCATCCACGCCGATTCGGCGATTCCCAAGGACTTGATGAGCTGCATGGACGAGCTCGACAAGGAATGCAAGTCCGCGAAGAAGATCATGTCGTCCCGCAACGAGGGCCGCATCCGTCAGTGCGTCGATGATCTCGAACGAATTGGCGATCGCGCCGAACGCGTTTGCCACGATACCGACGGCGTCCACCATCGGGTCATGGATGCAGTCAGCGCCATGCACCTCGAGCTTGCCGACCTGAAGCGCGACATGCACGAAATGCACTGAACCGCGAACGGCGGGGGCCTGGCCTGATCAGGCCAGGCCCCGCAAAGAGGAAAGGGCCGAGCCCTGCAACGCAGGACTCGGCCCCAGTCAGGCGACCCGGCAGACCACCCGGCCTGCCATGCCACGCTCCATCACTGCGGCACCAGTTCCAGCCTTTCCTTGCTTTCCTTCTCCACCGCCTTGCGCGAGTACAGCAGCGGGAAATACTCGCCCTTCGCCCACAGCGGCGCCAGATCGCGATAGTGCGGATTGGCCGGGTTGCCCGACTGGCCCGGTGTGTTCACCACGCGCGACGCATCCCAGTTGCCGACATCCACCACCATGCGGAACGACGCCCCTGCAGTGAGCTGGAAGTCGCTGTTGCGGTAGCTCGTATTCATCGGCGTGAACGAAGACCCGCCGATCGGCCCCGCATTCACGTCGAACTGCTGGCGCTGCGTCGCGTCGAGGATCGCATGCAGCGGATGCTCGAACACCGCCGTGTGAAGCTTGCCCCATTGCCAGGTCTTCGGGTCAGGGCCCAGCCTCTTCTCGACTTCGACCATGGCCGACTTCAGGGAGGCCAGCATGACGTCGTTGCGCTTCTCGACGCTCATCCAGCTGTCAGGCCGCTCCAGCACCGCGATCACGCGGCTCGGATCGCCAGCACCGACCAGCCGCGCGGCCTCCGGCGCGAGCGCGGCCCGCACCACCGCAGTACGCAGATGCTTGCTGAACCAGATCTCGAACAGCGCGGCGGGCGCGCTGTCGGCGCGCTCGTTGCCATCCCAGCCGCGCAGCAGATCCAGCCCGCGCTGAATCTGCGCATCGCTGCTGGTGAGTGGCTTGAGCAACGTCACCATCCGCTGCGCGGGCAGCGACACCGTGTCGTTCTGCCATGCCATCGAGTCCTCCACCGAACTGCGCGGATTGGCCGACACCAGCGCCCTGAGCCGGCGCGCGCGCGAGCTTTCGGCCCATTCGTAGCCGACGCCGAGCTTGGCTGCCGGGTGGTTGGGCGGGATCGTGTTCTCGTTGGCAGTGACCACGAATCCCGGCGCCGGATTGAACGCCCACGGCAGTTCGTCCATGTTGCGATAGCCGGCCCATTTGTAGCGTCCGTCCCCAGGCACCGGCATCAGGCCATCCCAGTTCGGCCGATTGACGGTCAACCCGCCCGGGAGCCAGCCGATATTGCCGAAGCGGTCCGCATAGACCTGGTTCTCGCCAGGAGCGCCCCAGCGGTTCATCGCCGCGCGGAACTGATCCCAGTTCTGGGCACGCATGTAGTCCATCGACCCGAAGTACGGTGCCATGCCGAGGTCAAGCCATGCCGCGCGCAGCGCCCAGGCGCGGTTGTTCTTCGTGTCGGCATAGAGCACCGGGCCGTGGCGCGTGAAGTCGATCGTGACCTTGCGCGGCGTCGCCTCGCCGCGCACCGCGATCTGCTCGGTCACCGTCTCCATCGGCTCCCAGCGGCCCTTGTACTTGTACTCGTGCGGCTGGGCGGGATCGGTCTCATAGGCATAGAGGTCTTCCTGGTCGATGTAGAACCGCGTCAGGCCGAAAGCAATCGTGCCGTTGTGACCGATGGAGATACCGGGCAGAAATGGCTCGCCCGCGCCGATTACCGACAGGCCTGGCGCGTTCAGGTGGGAGATATAGCGCAGGCTCGGCGCACCGTGCGCGCGATGTGGATCGTTGGCCAGGATCGGTCGCCCCGTGGCGGTGCGGCTGCCCGCGATCACCCAGTTGTTCGACCCCAGGCTGCGCGCGGTATCGCTCGACGCATCGACCGTCGCATAGAGCTGGTCCACCGGGATGTTCTCGGCACGCGTGCCCGATTGCCACACGTCCTTCGGGAAGCGCGGCGCGGCCGTGGCAAGCTCATACGCCTTGCGCAACTCGGCAGCGGGGACCGTGCACGGGTCGAGCCCGTCTGGCACCTTCGGCTCGATCTGCGGATCGAGTTCGCGGCGAACCCAGTCCGCCCGTACCGCGTTCGGCTTCGCGTAGCAGAAGATCTGCGCCCGGTCGATCTCGCCAGTGAGGTTCAACGTCAGCCCGTGATGACGGATACGCACGATATCCTCGGCACGCCAGCGCGACGGCTTGTAGTTGATCAGCTTGAACTCGGGAGGCAGCAGTTCCGGATGGGCCTCGGTCTGCGCAATGTACGCATTGACGCCCGCCACGAAGGCCTCGGCCACACGCTTGGCATCCGATCCATAGGCCAGCCATTCGCGGTACATATCGCCACGGAACAGCACGGCGCGCGCCATGCGATCGCCTTCCACATAGGCCGGACCGAAGTCCTTCGCCATTTCGCCCAGCCCACGCTTGCGCCACAGATCGATCTGGAACAGCCGGTCCCGCGCGGCCACGAAGCCTTGCACGAAGAACGCGTCATAGAGCGTGTTGGCGTAGATATGCGGCACGCCCCAGCGGTCGATCAATACCGTTGCAGGCTTCTCCAGTCCGGGGACGGCGAACTTGTCCGGGCCGGCCGCCAGCGCGGGGGCGGTGGATGCGGCGGCAAGCCATGCCGCGGCGACGGCGGCGCGCCGCAGGGAACGGGTCGGGCGAAACATCGGATCTCCTCGTCGGATGCAGACCTGCGAGGATAGCGGAATGTGACGCTGCCGGCGACGCTGCGCCGCCGCAAATCATGCTGTCCGCAATGGCTTCCACGGCGTCAGCGATGTGACACCGACGACATCAGTACACGTCGCGGCGATAACTGCCTGCTTCGGTCAGTCGCTGTAGTGTGGACTCACCGAGGATGCGCAGGAGCGCGTCCTGCACGCCAGCGGCCATGCCCTGCAGGCTGCCGCAAACGTAGATCGACGCACCCTGCTCCACCCACGCAGCGATCGTCGCCGCTTGCGCGAACACGGCGTCCTGCACGTAGCGCGGCATCGCGCCATCGCGCGACCATGCATGGTCGATCCGCTGCAGCACGCCCTGCGATAACCACGCCTGCAATTCCTCTGCGTGGAAGCTATCGTGCGCGGCGGAGCGCTCGCCGAACAGCAGCCAATTGCGGTGATGGCCCGCCTCCGCGCGCGCCTTGATCAGGGCACGCAGGCCCGCAAGGCCGGTACCGTTGCCGATCAGGACCAGCGGCCGGCCGTCTTCGGGCGGATGGAAGCTGCGATTGGTGCGGACGCGCAGCGCGATCGACGCGCCCTCGCGCGCGAATTCTGTCAGCCAGCCAGAGGCGAGCCCAAGCCGCCCATCGGCATGACGGGTCTGACGTACCAGCAATTCCAGCCGGCCGTCAGCGGGCAGCGATGCGATCGAGTACTCGCGGTGCGGCAGCGCGGGCAATGCGTCGACCAGTCGCTGAGGTGTGAATCCGGTCAATATATCCAGTTGGCTATCGGGCAGCGGCAGCCGCGTGGCCAACGCCTCGGACAAGGTCATCGGGCGACTGTCGCAACGGACCGGTGCGGTTCCGTCGAGCGACAGGCGAGCCAGCAACCGGTCTACGACGTCTGGCGGTTGGCATGGACCAATCTCGGCAATATCGCCGGCGCGCCATGTCAGTTGCGACGCGTCCTCGGGTTCGAGCGCCAGATGAAAGGCCGCCTCGCCCTGACTGCCCGGATTGAGCAGTCTGCGCTCCACCAACCGCCAGCGGCCATAGCGCGGGCGTTCCCAGTCCGCGATTTCCGCACCACCGCTCAACGCGGACAAATGGTTCTGCCAGTGGCGCAACGCGCCGGGGTCGCCGTTGTCGACCTCGACCCTGTCGAACAACGGCTGTGCATGATGGCTCTCCAGCCAGCCCGACAGCGCGCGGCCGAACGCGCAGAAGTGCGCGTAGCTGCTATCGCCCAGCGCGAGGACGCCATAGCGCAACTGGCGCAGCGCATCGGGCGTGGTGCCGGCCAGCAAGCGGCGCGCGAACCCCGACGCCATGTCTGGCGCATCGCCCTCGCCCGTGGTGCTGACCAGGAACAGGGCCTGATCGCACGCGGCCAGACGCGCACCATCGAGTTCGGCAAAGGACACGAGTTGCACCGGCCGACCCGCGCCTTGCAACGCGTGGGCCGTTTGCACGGCGAGTTGTTCGGCAAAACCGGTCTGACTTGCGTAGGCGACGAGCGTCGGACGCGCGTCTTCACTCGCGATATCGGCGAGCGCCGCACGGGCGGCACGGCGGCGGCGATATCCGTCGAGCACGCCCCAGCAGAAGCCAACGTATCCGATGACCACGCCGGCTGCCATGGCATCACGACCGCGCGCGACCACGGACAGCGCCACGCCAGCGACAAGCATTGCCCACGGTAGAAGACGCATCATGTTTGCATTGCGGCGAAGGCCGGGGTGATCCGCTCATCGAAGCCGTGCGGCGTGCGCACCAGGAAGCGGGCAGCCAGGCCCTGGCGCGTGGCGAAAGTGATACCGGCTTCTGGCCCGAGCACAGTCAATGCGGTGGACAGCGCGTCGGCCATCATGCATTCGCGATGAAGCACCGTAACGGACGCCAACGCATGCGCGGCCGGGTAACCGGTGCGTGGATCGATCGTATGCGCGTACCGCCGTCCATCGTGTTCGAAGTAGCGGCGATAGTCACCCGACGTGGCGATCGACAGGCCGAGCAACGCCACCAGCGTGCGCAGCGTGCGTCCAGTCCCGCCCTCGGCAGTGGCAGATGCCGAAGGGGACTCCAGTTCGATCCACCACGGCATCCCATCCGGCTTCAGCCCCTGGCCGCGCAACTCGCCGCCGATCTCGACCAGATGATGCGGCACGCCCTGGGCCAGGAGATAGCGCGATACCGCATCGACGGCAAACCCCTTCGCGATCGCGCAGAAATCGAGTGACAGTCCGCCCGGCTGGCGCGCGAGACGCGCCGATGCGTCGATCTCGATCCGTTGCCAACCGCAATGCTGGCGCGTCCGTGCCACGTCATCGGCCGTAGGCGCGGTGTGCCGCTTGCCAGCCGGGCCGAAGCCCCAGAGATCGACGAGTGGGCCGGCGCTGGGATCGTAGGCGCCACCGCTGTCACGCGCGGTGTCCAGCGCCGCCTGCAGGACCGTGAAGCAATCCTCGGGCAGCGTGACCCAGGCACTGGCGTCGGCCCGATTGAAACGGCTCAGGTCCGATATCTCGGACCAGTTGCTCATCTGCGCGATAACCTCGTCGAGCACCGCGCGGATGCCTGCCTCCAGGCCGCCGCCGTCCTGCCCGAGCGCCAGCACGGCGCGGACAGCCCAGGTCGTCCCCATCGTCTCGCCCGCCCACTGCGCGATCGAGCCTTGCGGCTCGGGCACGGGCGGTGGTGGGTCCAGCGTGACGGGGATGAGAACGCGATTCATCGGCGATATCGTAGCGGCCGTCTTACTGCGGCAGCACTTCCACCGTCACCGCGTAGGTAACGCGACGAACCGTGGCGGGCTTGACCGATGCCTTCTGGTCGCGCAGTTCGGCTTCCATCCAGTACATGCCGGCAGCCGGCCACTTCACCGAGAACTTGCCGTCGGCGTCGGTGGTCGTGTCGAACTCGTTGAGACGATCGCGATAACGAACGCCGCCCGGCACCACGGAAACCGTCTGGTTGGCAGCCGGCTTGCCGTCGAGCAGCAGACGGAAGCTGGCCGTCTCGCCCGCGGCAAGGTCGTTCGGATGGGTGATCGGCGCCAGCTCCAGGCCGCGTCCGGTGGTCGTCAATGCCTGCTTCGACGGCTTGCCGCTGGTGACATACGATTCCACGCGGCTGGCCATCTCGGTCACTTGCAGTTCCTGCGCATTGGCGGGGACGTTCGCGGCCAGGGCATCGGCAGCACCGCGCCAGCGCTTGGTCTGTCCGTTCTCCTTCCAGCTCGCGAACAGGCCCTGGTTGACCACGGCAATGCGGTACGTGCCCGGCTGCGCCAGCGGCACGTCGAACGTGCTGCGGTACTTGCCAGTCGACGCATTCTCGGGCTTCACCGCCGCGCCATCGGGGCCGGTGACCACAAGGTTGTCCAGACGCATCGGCATGTGTTCGAAGTAGAACAGGTCGTTGGACACCGCGGCGTCCACGGTCACCCACTGGCTACCGCCGGACAGCACGGTGGTGGACGGCAGCAGCCACTGGCGATGGGCGTGGGCGGCCAGCGGCGCCAGCGCAGCCAGCGCGAGGACTGCAACGCGGGTGGAAAGTCGGGTGGAGAAGCGGGCAGGCTTGTTCATCGTCAGGCTCCGGTCAGATCAGTTCAATGCGTTTGCGGTGATTGGCGCGGCTCACGGCTTCAGGTCGAGAGTCACGCTGCCGAGCTCATGCTCGCCCTTTGCGCCCGCGCTTTGCGCGGCCTTGGGCGGCCATGCGAACGGCACACGCACGAGTTCGCGTCCGCCCACTTCGCGCGCGGCTTCCACCACGAGCTGGTAATCGCCGGCTGGCAGCTTGCCCAGCGGCGCCTTGCCATCGCTGAACGTCAGCGCGTGCTCGCCGGGAGCGCGCGTGGCACCCGATACGCCATCGGCCGGAAGCTGCATGTCGCGGCCGGCCTTGCGCCACCACTGCCGCATGTCCTTGAGCCACTTCGTGCCCTGGCTTTCCTTGTTCTTCGCGTCGTACCAGACCGCCAGCGTCGTCACCGGACTCTGGTCGGCACGCTCGATCCACATGGATACGTAGGGACGGTGGTACTCGGCCACGTTCAGGCGGGGAATTTCCACCTTGACGTTCATGTCGGCGGCCATGGCGGGTGCCAGCGGCGCTGCGGCAAGGCCGGTTACGGTGACGGTCAGGAGTCGGCGCATGTCGAAACTACCTTTCTCGGTTGCAAATCAGTGAATGAACAGGATGGCCAGCAGCAGCGGCACAACGAGCCCCGCGCCCACCAGCGGCCAGGTGGCCATGCGGCCCCCGGCATGAAGCTTGAGCAGGAACAGCCCGGTGACGCTGAAGATCAGGCAGGCCAGGGCGAATATGTCGATGAACCAGCTCCATGCATGGCCCGTGTTGCGGCCCTTGTGCAGGTCGTTGAAGTAGGAAATCCAGCCCCGCGATGTCACTTCGTACTGGACCTCGCCATCTTCGAGCGCAACGCTGAGCCAGGCATCGCCGCCGGGGCGTGGCAGGCCAACGTAGATCTCGTCGGCGGACCATTCGGCCTCGCGTCCTGCCGCCTCGATATCCATCGTCTTCGACAGCCAGTCAGCCAGCACGCGCGGCACCGGTCCCTTCTGGTCCTTCTGGTCCTTCTGGTTTCCCGCCGATGCATTCGCGAGCGCGGCGCGCTTCAGCGCGTCCAGCAGTTCGCGCGGCGCGGTCTCGTGGCGCGTGACGACCGAAGGCGAGGCCTCGATCTGCCCCGCGTGATTGAGCGTGAATCCCGTGACGGCGAACATCAGCATCCCGATCAGGCAGATCGCGGAACTGATCCAGTGCCACTGGTGAAGATGCTTGAGCCAGAAGGCGCGGCGCTGCTGGCTGGAAGCTGGCGTGGATTCGGTCATCGGGGATGTTCTGGGCAAGCGTGATCTGGCGGAGAGGCTGCCGCATCGGCGGCATGTCGAAGACGCCACACTCGCGCGGGAAAAACGAAGGAGATGGTAATGGTTCTCATTTAAAAGAACAACCACTTGAAGGCTTCGGACCGGGCTCGTTGATTACGGTTCGTTACGCGGCACCCTCAAACCTCTTGCAACGTGCTGCATGGCAGAAATCAAAGCGGCGCGCGCATCACTATTACCTATCAGTGGTATTTCCCGATCAAGTTTGACGATGACGCCGCCGTTATGGCCGGTCAGAGAGGACGCGCGAAGACAAACCATACAAAGACCCGAAAGCGCCCCAATCAACAACCGATGTGAACGGAGGATAAGGATGTTGCATAACCTAAGCCTGAGAAAGAAGCTCATGCTGCCGCTGGTGCTGAGCTGGGTCTGCCTGCTGGCCATCACGCTGTGGAACGCATGGCAAATGCGAGAACTGCGTCAGCAGGATCGAGAGTTGACGCTGCAACAGGTCACCGACACGGCCAACTCGGTCGTGGCCGAGTACGAAGCCATGGCGCGCGCAGGCAAGCTGAGCACCGAGGAAGCCCAGAAGCAGGCACTCGACCGCGTGCGAGTGATGCGTTTTGGCGGCGATGGCTACTTCACCGTGATGAGGTCCGACGCTATCGTTCTGATGCACGCGATCAAGCCCGAACTCGATGGCAAAAACATGTCGGAGATGAAGGACCCTAACGGCGTCTATCTGTTCCGCGATATCGCACGGATCGGCAAGACCGCCGGCAAGGGCTTCCTTGAGTACGCCTGGCCCAAGCCAGGCGCCGAGGCGCCGCAGCCCAAGCTGAGCTATGTGCTGAACTTCAAGCCGTGGGACTGGAACTTCATCGCCGGTTTCTACATGGATGACATCCAGGCCGAGTTCCGCGCGTCGCTCTGGAAAGCGCTCGGCTGGCTGCTGGGCGTGGGCGCGCTGATGACCGTGGTGATGGTGCGCGTCTCCGCCAGTCTGCAGAAGCAGCTTGGCGGCGAGCCATCGCTGACCTCGGAGATCGCCGCGCGCATCGCCGAAGGCGATCTTGCTTCGCACGTGAACGTGGCGCCGAACGATCGGGAAAGCGTGCTGTACAACATGCAGCAGATGCAGGGGCGGCTGACTGGAGCCATCGGCCAGATTCGCGGTTCGGCGGACGCGATCGCAGGCGCCGCCAAGCAGATTGCGGCCGGCAATGTCGACCTGTCACGCCGCAGCGAGGAACAGGCAGCATCGCTCGAACAGACCGCGGCCAGTATGGAAGAGCTGACCGGCACGGTTCGCCAGAGCGCTGACAACGCCCGTCAGGCGGCGCGGCTGGCCGAAGGCGCATCGGAGATCGCTGTACGCGGCGGAGCGATCGTGCACCAGGTGGTGGACACGATGGGCGAGATCAAGGCGGCGTCCAGCAAAGTGGTGGACATCATCGGCGTCATCGAGGGCATTGCATTCCAGACCAATATCCTGGCGCTGAACGCGGCGGTGGAAGCCGCTCGCGCCGGCGAACAGGGACGCGGCTTTGCGGTGGTGGCCGGCGAGGTGCGCAGCCTGGCCCAGCGTAGCGCCACGGCGGCCAAGGAGATCAAGGGATTGATCGACAACTCGGCGCAGCGTGTCGAGGATGGCTCGGTGCTGGTCGAAGACGCGGGCAAGGCGATGGGAGAAATCGTCGAGGCTGTGAAGCGCGTGACCGACCTGATGGGCGAAATGCGCGCAGCCACTGAAGAACAGACTGGCGGGATCGAGCAGGTCAACCAGGCAGTCTCACAGATGGACCAGATGGCGCAGCAAAATGCGGCGCTGGTGGAAGAAGCAACCGCTGCCGCGGCCTCGCTCGAGGATCAGGCCGATGCACTGCACCGTGCGGTCGGCCAGTTCAGGCTGGCGGGTGCGCTATAGGAATGGCCTTTGGGGGAGCACGGCGCACGCGCTTCAGATGCGGGCGGTTCGCTCCTCTCTCCAGCCTCGCGGGAGCAGGGAACACCGATGGAACATGCTGACGACGAATCCCTGCCCGCTTCCTCGCAACAAAAAACGCCGCCCACGAGGGCGGCGTTTTTGCATCGATTGACGACTCGCTGACAGGTTACTTGCTGTTCGTGTTGTTCATCGCCGAGAACTGCTGGGTCAGGTAGTCCTTGGTGCGGTTCATCTGCGAGACTGCCAGGTCCAGCGCCTGGAACTGCTTCTGGACGCGCTTGATATTGGCATCGATGTGCTCCGACATCGAGTCATAGCGCTTGCCGAGATCCTTCACGCTCTGCTCGATACCCTTGGTCGCGGAGGTCAGCGGGCCGTTGGTACCGGTCATGGTATCCACCGCTTCAGACAAGCGGCGCGCGATCCCACCCTTCGTGCCGTCGCCGCCGAACAGCGCGGTCACGTCAGCCAGGTTTCCGGCCAACGCGGCATCCAGCTTCTTGGTGTCCACCGACATCGTGCCGTCCTTCTGCAACGTCACGCCAAGCTGGGCCAGCGTTGTCGCGGCGCCATCGCGCATCCCGGCTTCAGGGGTGTTGAGTACCGAGCGCAGCGTCGACTGGATACCGCGCAGCACGCCGTCACCGGTCAGAGCCGCCTTGGTACCGCTCTTCACGTCGAAGGCAGTCAGCTGCTTGGCGGCCGTCTGGAGGTTGTTGTAGGCAGCGGCCAGCCCCTGCACCGCAGCCTTGATACTGTCGAGGTCCTGCGTCAACGTCATCGACGTGGTGCCCGTCTTCTTGAGCGTCATCGTGACGCCCTGCGCGGCATCGGTCACCACATTGCTGGCGCTGGTGATGGCGATATCGTTGATGGTCAGTTGTGCATTCGTGGCACGCACCACTTCCTTCATGCCGCCGGCTTGCGGGCCGGCCACCGGATCGTATCCAGCAAGCGCCTGCAGTTCCGGTGACGAACCGGTGATGCGCATGCTCATCGCCTCGCCGGTCTTCTCCGAATTGAGCACCAGACGATAAGGTGTGCCGCTGCCGTCGTTGATGATGCTGGCCTTGACACCCATATTGGCCTTGTTGATCGCATCACGAATACCTTGCAGCGTCTGGTTGCTGCTGTCGATCGTCACGGTCTTGGCGGAGCCCGCGGTCGGCGTGAACGTCGGGTTCACGTATGTGCCGTATGTCGGCGATGCCGGGTCGGCGTCGTATCCGCCCGTCACGCCGAACTCGAAGGTCAGCGTGCCAGTGCCGATGACCGAATCCTGCTTGAGCTGGCCAGCGCCCGCCAGGGATTGGGCCTGTGCCAGGCTCTTGACGTTTACGTTGTAGTTGCCGGAAACCGCATTGGTGCCAGTGGCGACGGTCATCACATCGCTGTTACTGACCTGCGCCTTGACGGCGCCGAACGTATCGAGCTTGGCAAGCGAGTTGGCGGAAGCCTGGAAGGCCGACAACATGCTCTTGATCGTGCCATATCCGGATAGCTTGGCCTGGTAGGCCGTATTCTGGGTCTCCAGCGCCTTCAGCGGCAGGCGTTCCGCCGTCGCAAGCTGATCCAGGAGCGTACCCAGTTGCATGTTGGAGCCAATGCCGAGGAAATCGAGTGCAGCCATTTTCTTCAGGTCCTTCGCCGTGCGTAACTTCGATGTGATTCACCCAGACAGGCAAATGAATGTCTTTACATCCAAGGTTTACGGCGCTCGAAAGTGGCTCTTTAGCGTTTTTCGTACAAAGACGATACAAAACAGATACACAAAGGGCGGCAACGGGTCGAACGTGAGTGCTCGCTCACACGCTATGGCTAATACGGAGGGGGACGTCTTCAGACGTCGCCTGTGTGCTGAAGCGCAGCCAGACAGAAGGTGGCGACGGTATCCGCCATCTGCTCGACGGCCCCGGGGGCCGCCGAAATGGCCCGGAAGCGGTCGTGCGTGGCCGTCAGGGTGGCCAGACCATGCGCGGCCGTCCAGACACAGAACGCCAGTTGTTCATGTGTCAGCGCGCCGGGTTCACGTCCGCCCAGACATGCAACGACGGTTTCTCGCACCCGATCGAACGAACCGGACGAGGCTTCCTGAAGCTCGGGATATTCGTCACGGCGTTCTATCGCCGGGCCGAACATCAGGTGAAAGCGCGCCGGGTACATGTGCGCGAATTCGGCGTAACCGACCAGCAGCGCACGCAGCTTGTTGGCCGGGGTATCGCGCGGAATCAGGCGCGCGCGATTGCCCTGGAAGGCGCCCAGTTCCCGGAACGCCTGCGCAGCGATGGCCGCGAGCAGGCCGTTGCGGTCCTGGAAATGGTGTGCCGGCGCGCCCGGCGACACGCCGGCCAGCTTGGCGGCTTCGCGCATGCTCATCGCCGCGATGCCTTGCGTATCGAGCAGGTGGAGTCCCCACGCGATCAGCGAGGCACGCAGGTCGCCGTGATGCCATTGTCCGGCGGGCTTGGTCGTGCCACCCGCCACCTTGCGCGTGCCGCCCTTGCGCCCGCCGTTCTGTTTCGTGCCGCCTTCGTTCATCCCTCTCGCTATCCCGCTACCCAGTTGCCATGGAAGCCGAACGGCACGCGCTGCGGCAGCTCGACGGTTGCCAGCGGACCGCGCGCGACATGCCGCGCATCGAACACCAGCAATTCGCTGCATTGTGCCGCAGCCCGCCACACCACCGCCAACAGCCAGCCATCGCCTTCGCCGCCGGGAGCGCCATCATGAGCGCCACCACGCGGCGCGATCACCGGCTCGGACGTGATATCGCCCGGCGGCAGCCAGTAGGCGTCGCGCGTGCCGTCCTGCATGTCCAGGTGCATGATGCCGTTGAGCGCGCCTTCGCCGTACTCGGGATGCGACGCGGCGAACCATCCGTGACGATAGCGGAAACCCGAAACGCGGTCGTCGATGCGTGGAAACTCCCCCGCCGTATCGTCGAGCCGTTCGGCGGTGAACCGGCGTATGTCCGACGCAAGATCGAACGTCCAGCGCGTCAGGTACGCCTGCTGCCGGGCGGGATCTCCTGGCGATCCGTCGGCGTGGGGGAACAGGGGTGGTTCGTCGTAGACCATGACGTCCGCCAGAATGCGTTGTCCCCCTTCGCCTTCCTCCCACGCGTTCATCACATGGAACACGTAGCAGGCGGGGCCCTCGAACCACCGCACGTCGTCGGCGCCGCCACCACGCGGCAGGATGCCGATCATGGCGGGCTTCTCTGGCTCCCATGCATAGCCAGGGCCGCCGCGCTCCACGCGTGCAAGGCTGCCGGTCAGCGGCAGCACGGGGATCAGCAGATGACCCGGCGTGGCCATGAAGTCGTGGATCATGCTCGGGTACGGCGCCTGCAGACGCGCGTAATGCGTCAGGCGGCCCTGTGCATCGATTGCGCCAACCTGCACGCCCGGCGTGAGCTTGCCGTCGGCGTTGTAGCCGAAGAACAGTAGTTCGCCAGTGCGGGGGTCGGTCTTCGGATGCGCGGTGAACGGCCCCTTCAGCGGGCCATATTCCATATAGCCAAGCGTGTCGATCGCTTGAGGCGTCACAGCGGTTGGCAGGTGCGCTTCCTCAAGCGCCAGCAGCGCGCCGCCGTGCCAGATGATGTTGGTATTGGCCACGCCGCCATCGCTGCCCGACCACTCCGGCGCATCGGGCAACTTGCCGGCGAAAGCGCGGAATAGCGGACGCCCGGCACGATCCTCGTCACGCCACTTGGGCGTCCGCACCCAGCGGTTGCGGTAGGACACGCGCCCATCGTCGATGGCAAACACATGCACCATGCCGTCGCCACCGAACCAGTGGGCCTCGGGCTGCGGAAAGCGTGGGTTCGGGCCGATGCGATACAACGTGCCCTGCAACCCCGCTGGCAACACGCCACGCACGGGAAGATCGCTTGCATCGACTTCCTGCGTGACGGGCGCGAAGTTATCCACCTCACCCATGTCACCCGCTGCACCTTCCACTTTGGACAAGCTATCTTCCATGCGCGCCCCCATAACTAAACAGTGAATAGTTTGAGAAGTATCGGTGGCGAGTGCCCAGACGTCAAGGAAGGATTCGGCGAAGGCCGCTGACCGCACATTCCCCGACTTTGACGAGTGTCAATTCTCTGCCGCACCTGCCTGGCCTAGACTGACTGGATCACCGCCCGCGAGGCTGCGGGCGGCCTTTCAGGCCAACCAGAAGGAGTCTCGACATGGCAGGCATGCAAGCTGCGGTTTTTCAGGGGCCCGGCAAGATCGTGCTACAGGAAAAACCGATCCCGGCCGTCGGCCCCACCGACGCACTGATCCGCATCACCACCACCACGATCTGTGGCACCGATATCCACATTCTCAAAGGCGAGTATCCGGTAGAGCGGGGTCTGACGATCGGTCACGAGCCGGTGGGCATCATCGAGAAACTCGGCAGTGGCGTGACCGGTTATCGCGAGGGTCAGCGCGTCATCGCGGGCGCGATCTGCCCCAGTTTCTACTCCTACGCGTGCCAGGACGGTTGCGCGTCGCAGGACGGACAAGCCCACTCGCACGGCTACAAGCCCATGGGCGGCTGGCGCTTCGGCAATACGATCGACGGCACCCAGGCCGAATATGTGCTCGTGCCGGACGCGCAGGCAAACCTCGCGCCCATCCCCGACGGGCTGACCGACGAACAGGTATTGATGTGTCCCGACATCATGTCCACGGGCTTCTCCGGCGCGGAGCACGCCAATATCAAGATCGGCGATATCGTTGCCGTGTTCGCGCAGGGTCCGATCGGACTGTGCGCGACGGCTGGCGCCCGCCTGCGTGGCGCGTCGCTGATCATCGCCGTGGATGGGATCGATGACCGCCTGAACATCGCTCGTCAGATGGGTGCCGATGTCACGCTGAACTTCCGCAATACCGACGTGGTGCAGGAGATCCTGCGCATTACGGGCGGCCGTGGCGTCGACGCGTCGATCGAAGCACTCGGCACGCAGTCCACCTTCGAATCGGCCCTGCGCGTGCTCAAGCCCGGCGGCACCCTGTCGAGTCTTGGCGTCTATTCCAGCGACCTGAAGATTCCCCTGGACGCCTTCGCGGCCGGTCTGGGCGATCACCGCATCATTACGTCGCTGTGCCCGGGGGGCAAGGAAAGGATGCGCCGGCTCATGAACGTGATCGAAACGCAGCGGATCGACCTCGGCCCGCTGGTCACGCACCGCTTCAAGCTTGCCGATATCGAGGCCGCCTACGACCTCTTCGGACACCAGCGCGACGGCGTGCTCAAGGTAGCCATCACGCCTTGACGCCCGGCAGGCGCCCTGCCTGCCAAACCCGCCAGTTCCACAAGCCTGCCCCGGGCGTGTTACGTGACACGTAACACGCCCGGGGTTTCTTTTGGCGTGCCGGCGCGGCTTTTACGTGCCCGCGCATATGGAATGCTTCTTGCGGTCTGATTGCTCGCAGTCAAATAACTACAGAAACAAAGGGGAGCAATCATGAGGGCAACGGTGGTCGAATTTCGCCCGCTGGTCGGGCTTGGCATCCAGCGGATTCTCAATCGCATTGCAGACGTGGACGACAGCAGCGTCATCACGCCACGGCCAGAGACCCCGTGTTCTCTGCACGGTACCGAGTTGCTGGTGCTTGGCGCCTTGCCGCGCGGCGCCAATATCGACATGCACCAGTTGCTGGAAACCGCATCGGCCGTGCGCTGCGTGCTATTCCTGGCGCATGGCGGTGAAGTCCAATGGATGCCGCCCAACCCGTTCGCGCCGCTGTTGTCATGGCTGCCCGAACACGCGAGCGCCGTTGAGATCGAATGTGCGCTACGCGCCCTGATTGCCTGTGCGCACGCCGGCATTCACGCGCTGGCGCCAACTCTGCCGATTGCGCCGGCTACGCCGATTGCCGTGCCAACGCCGGTAGGCGTCCACGGCAGCACACGGGTGCCGGCATACATTTGCGAAGCGCGGCTGCTCAGGCTGACCCTGCGCCAGTACGAGGTGCTCGTGCTGCTGTCGCGGGGACTCTCGGTCAAGTCCATCAGCAGACAACTACGTATCTCCATCCCGACCGTGAAAAGCCATACGTTGCAGCTCTATCGGCGACTCGCGGCCAAGAACAAGTCGGAGGCGGTCTTCATGGCGCGCGAGAAGGGCGCCGCACTGGCGACCGTCTCGTCCGATCCATGACACCCGTTACCGCTCAAACGATGACATGCGTGTCATGCGTCTACGGATACACGACCAGCATCGGCCGGGCGTGACGATGCGAAGCCGGCAGAACGGGTGGCAAGGGTTGGCTGGTGAGCGCGCCGCTTGCTCCAGCCGACTTCACCACCGTCACGGGCACGGAAGTCTTGCGCATGATGCCCGAGGCAAGTCCGGCGCCGAAGCATGCCTTGATTCTCGACCACAGGTTCACGCCGATCACGATGCCATCGCAGTTCAAAGCCGTCGCCGCGCTAGCCACCGCTTGCGCCGGGCTGCCGACGCCAATCATCGCGGTATAGCGCACGCCGGAGTCGTCGAGGATATTGCTCGCCTGCTCCAGCGCGCACTCACCATCCTGCGATTCCTGCTCGCGCAATGCCGCAAGCGAGTGAAAGGCGCTGGCCCGCGAATGCTCCAGCGGCGGTTGCACGTTCAGCAGCACCACCTCGGCCACGCCGCTCTCTCGATACAGGAACGCCGCATGGCGCACCGCGTCGAGCGCGCATTCGGAGCCATTCACCGGCACTAGTATCTTGATCATGATCTCCTCAGTCCATCCATATCCCTGACTCAAGGGTAAGCATGTGCTTATAGATATCGGATCAAAGGATGGCTGCCCGCAGTAAAAATCCTGTCAAGATTTTCCCGCCGCTGGCCGACCTCATCCCTCCTGGATCGCTCATCTGCCATGGCTGAGCCAAATTGCATGCGGACGATGGGCAGAGATTGATTCTCGCATTACACTTTGCCCAATCAATGGGGCAATCCGCCAGAGTCATGGACGATACCGATCGACAACTCATTGCCTTGCTGCGGGATGACGCTCGTATGCCCGTGGTAACGCTTGCCAGGAAGCTGCGCGTGGCGCGAGCCACGGTGCAGAACCGTCTCGCAAAACTGGAGAGCGAGGGGACGATCGTCGGCTACACGATCCGGTTGCGCCCCGAGGCAGAGGCGTTCCGCATCCGCGCCATCATGAGCATCGAGATCGAGGGCAACCACAGCGAGGACGTGAGGCGTGAATTACGCGGTCACCCGAACGTCGTGGCGCTGCACACCACCAATGGCCGCTGGGACCTGATGGCCGAACTGCGCGCGGATACGCTGGAGGCATTCGACCGCATCCTTAGTGCCATCCGCCTGATCCCAGGCATTGCCAATACGGAGACCAGCATCCTGCTTTCGACACTGAAGCTATAGGTGCCTGCCAGACCCGGCCTCAATCCACTGCCTCGGCAAGCGCGGCGTCGAACATGGCGGCGGTCAGTCCAAGCAGCAGTGCAATGGCAGACGCGATAAACCAGCGTACGGTCCTGCGATACTCGGACACCTCGTCGTCCTCGATGCGCAACGCGCGGAACAGCGACAGAATCTGGAGCGCCACGGCGGAGACCAGGCAAAGCGCGGCGAACAACGCGCGGACGCTCCACTTCCCGGGGCTCTCGAAGCCCCAGAAACGCCAGAAGGCCAGCGAAAAACCCAGCAGCACCGTAATAGCCGTGATGATGCCCTGGCGATAGCCGGCCGGCACCATCTGCGGTTTGGGGCGGCCAACGGCGTCATCGGCGTCTTTCACGGACTCAGGCATTGATGGCCTCCAGGATTTGCGTTGGCCTAGTTGCTTGATGCCCTGTAGTCTAGCCCGCGCAATCGCCATGAGCGGCGCTCCCATCTTGTCGGATCAGACTCTGCCACTGCAGCATCGAACGCGCGGCCGTGCCTTCGCGTACACCGCCACGGGCAGGCTCCTGCCTGATGTGTAAATCGGTTTGACTTCGCGGCCTCCGTGGCAGATTGTGAGGAAGGCCGAGCTCCCTCCCTTGCGCGGAACCTGTACGTTCCGCTCACCCCCATCCCTGACACACAGTCGATGCTGGCGCTGACTGCCGGCCATCCTTTTGTGGATGGCTCGAAGCGTGTTCAGTCGAAGCAGCAGTCACGTCCGCGTCGCGCAGGCCAGTATCCGTGGAAGGCGCCGTCCCATCCCAGCATTGCTGCAGCAATCGCTGCGGCAGGTCGTCGCAGTACGTCGTGAAGAAGGAGCTGCTGATGCATCCCAGAGCCTACCTGCCCATCACTTTGGGGCAACCGCTGGCTGTCGGCGCCATCGCGCTGATTGCAGGCGCTGCCGCTTACGCCCAACCCACGGCCACACCGGAGCAGAAGTTCCCGCCCGGCTATCTCGAAGCCGTCTCCACCGGCTACGAGAACGGCCAGACCACCACCTCGCCATCGCCGCCCGGCCAAGCCGTGACCGGACCGGCGGCACCACTGTCGCAGGCATCGTTCCTCGTCCCGCCAACACAGGCGACAACGACGTCCACCCAATCTCAGAAGAACAAGAAACACCACTGAAGGTAGTGTGAAAGATCGATGCGTTCCGGCCAGGGGCGCATCGACGCAGGTAGACCTTTCCGTATCACGCAAACCCTGGATCCCGCATCACGGGCGCCGAATCCCAAGTAATCCATCGCATTAAGAATGTCTTTCCCGCGATAAGGATTCGGGCAACGGGCCTTGTCGCCTTGCGATGTAGAACGTGCCGCCGATCGTTTCTGGTCAGTCAGTGTCTACAACGCTGAAGGCTAGTTCCAGAAGAACCCGGCCAACACGTACACCCTTAGCCCTAGAAGTTCCCGGAAGCCCAATCGGCGGACTGATCTACACCGAATACGTCTGTGCCCGCAAGCCACCTGCCGAAGGGGAGACAACGGGTACTGGTGCATGGCTAAATGACGCCATCGTGAATTGACCCCACGATGCAAGCATCTCGCCCGCGATCCCCCGATTTCGCGGGCGTTTTTTTTGCCATTTTTCTGTCAATTCAAATTGACTTATCACAGATACAACCCAACCCGTCACTGCCTGATTTCCTTTTTTCCGACAATACGGAAAGCCCCCTAGGGATTTCACTGAGTTCGGCGCAAAAGACTCTTATACATCACAAGATGATGTTTCCCGAAAGGTTCGCGCAAGGCTAACGAAAGGCGATTGGAAGACGCTCCTTATAGATTCCCCCAGATCCAACGAGCCGCCGGTTCCTGCCACCAGGGTTCGCGGCCGTTGGCATTCTGAAAGGTAGGAGGAGAGCATGACCAGTCGATGCAGCGGCGTCCGCGCAGTTGAAGCGGACAGAGCCGAAGGACAGCCCGTGTGGCGCAACCAGAGCGGGGCCATCCGATGAGCCACGCCAAAGGATTCAAGAAGGACTACTACGGCGGCACGCTGATGGCACTGGTCGGACTGGCTGCCGTAATGGCCGGTCTGCAATATCACACCGGCTCGCTCAGTCACATGGGCCCCGGTTTCTTCCCGGTAGCAGTGGGCGCGCTGCTGGCATTCGTCGGCGTCCTCATCGCCGTCTCCGCCCGCAACGACGAGCCCAAGGAAGACAAACCCTCCGGTCACGGACACAGCCACGCTGCGCCGGACGTGCGCGGCACGGTTTGCATCGTGCTGGGCACGCTGGCATTCCTGCTGTTCGGCAAGTACGGCGGCATGATTCCGGCCACGTTCGCCATCGTCTTCATTTCCGCGCTCGGTGATCGCAACAACAGCATCAAGCAGGCGTTCCTGCTCTCCATTGCCATGTGCGTTATTGCGGCGGTGGTGTTCTCGTGGGCGCTGCAGCTGCAGCTTCCGATGTTTACGTGGGGGGCGTGAGTACCATGGTTTCGAATGCATTACATGATCTCTGGTTCGGCTTTGGGGTAGCGTTCCAGGGCAGCAACCTGATGTGGTCGTTCTTCGGCGTGCTGGTCGGTAACCTGATCGGCGTGCTGCCAGGCATGGGCGCGCTTTCAGCTATCTCGATCCTGCTGCCGCTCACCTACGTCATGCACCCGGTGCCCGCCATCCTGATGCTGGCAGGTATCTTCTACGGCTCGCAGTACGGTGGGGCGATCGGCGCCATTCTGCTGAACCTGCCTTCGCACCCGCCGCACGCGGTGACCTGTATCGACGGGTACCCGATGACCAAGGCTGGCAAAGGGGGCACGGCGCTGGGCATCACGATGATCTGCTCGTTCTTCGCCGCGTCGGTGGGCATTCTCGTGATGATCTTCGCGTCGCCGCTGCTGACGACCATCGCCTTCAAGTTCGGTCCCGCCGAGATCTTCTCGATCATGCTGCTGGGTCTGCTTGCCGGTTCGACGATGTCGCGCGGCTCTCCGCTGAAGGGCGTGGCCATGACGCTGTTCGGCCTGCTCTGCGGCGTGGTCGGCACCGACGTCAACACCGGCACGTTCCGCTTCGCGCTGGGCATTCCGGAACTGAGCGATGGTCTGGAACTCGTGGCCATCGCAATGGGCCTGTTCGGGGTGGCTGACTTCATCCTGAACGTGAACCGCATGACCGCGGTGACCTCCAACGCCAAGCTTCGCATTCGCGACATGCGTCCGAGCCTGGCCGAGCTGAAAGAGGCCTTCTGGCCAATGGTGCGCGGCACTGGCGTAGGCACGCTGTTCGGCGCGATGCCGGGCACGGGCCCGACGATCACGACGTTCGTGGCCTACGCGCTCGAACGCAAGATCTCCAAGACGCCCGAGAAGTTCGGTACCGGCATGATCGCTGGCGTGGCAGCGCCGGAAGCGTCCTCGCACTCGAAGACGCAGGTGGACTTCATCCCGACGATGAGCCTGGGCATTCCGGGCGACGCCGTGATGGCGCTGATTCTTGGCGCGCTGATGATCCAGGGCATCGCCCCGGGTCCGCAGCTCATCAGCGACCACCCGGACATCTTCTGGGGCCTGATCGCCAGCTTCTGGATCGGCAACGTGATTCTGATGATCCTGAACGTGCCGATGATCGGCGTGTGGGTCAAGCTGCTGCAGGTGCCTTACCGCTACCTGTTCCCGTCGGCGATGTTCTTCATCGCGGTGGGCGTGTTCAGCACGCAGAGCAGTCTGTTCCAGATCTGGGAAGTGCTGGCCTTCGGCCTGATCGGCGCCCTGCTGATGTATCTGGAGTTCTCGGTCGCACCGATCCTGCTCGGCTTCGTGCTCGGACCGATGGTGGAAGAGAACTTCCGCCGCGCCCTGCTGCTGTCGCGTGGCGACTTGGCCGTGTTCGTGGAGCGCCCGATCAGCTGCACGTTCGTGGTGATCTCGGCGCTGCTGCTGGCTGGCGTGACGTGGTCGGCCTGGCGCAATCGCGGGCCGAAGAAGACGGCCATCCAGGTGCTGGAGTCGGAACTGGCAGTCAACGAGTAAGCCAGCCCATCGGCTTCGCAGTAACTGATGCGGCCGGATGCCTTCAGGGCATCCGGCCGCTTTCTCTTTTGGGCTGCCCAACTCCATTTTGTATGCAATTTACGGATACAATACAACCCGCCCGCGGACCGACGGCGAGGCGTTTCCGAACAAGCAATACGCACTGGAGGACACAGCATGACGAACCAAGCCATCCCGGCCGAATACCTGGCCGCCCTCGAACCAATCCAGCACTATCTGGAGGCGCACCGTACCGGCCGCGCCGAGTACGTCCGCAAGGCTTTTCATGCCGATGCCCGCATCATCTCGTTCCGTGACGGCGCCCTGCATTCGCTGACCGTGGAAGAATTCTCAGCCCGCTTCCAGGGCGAACCCGCCGCGGACGAAGCGCAGCGCCGGCGCTTCATTGCCAGCTTCGACGTGGTCGGCAATGCCGCTACCGCCAAGGTCGTGCTGCATTACCCCGAGGTAACGTTCACCGACTACATGAACCTGCTGCAGATCGACGGCGTCTGGAAGATCGCGAACAAGACGTTCAGCGCAGCACCGAAGGCGCCAGCGCAGTAACGCCCCGGGGGGCGTAACAAGCCAGTCGAAATCGGCACATTTTCCCGCCGGGGCCACCTAGAATAGGTTCACACCGGCCACGGAAACTGGGAGGGAATCGCCATGACACGCCTGCTTTCGATCTGGACGCTCTGCCTTGGCCTGGCGCTGGCCGGCTGCACCTACTACGGCTACCCTCCCGGCACGGTGCCCGCCAGCTACGACCGTTCGTTCTTCGCCGCCGCCGATGCCATGCGCGATCAGGGTGTGGCGATCGCGGTGCAGAACCAGGTCAGCGGCGAGATTTCCGGCGACCGCGGCGGCGTTCCGGTCTCGGCCTGGGTCCGCCAACAGCCAGACGGGAGCGTGAGAGTGCAATTCAACGCCAACGACTCCCGCGACCCAGACCTGGTGCACCGCATCTCGCAGAGCTATGACCGGCGCATGGGACGTTGATCCGGGCGCGGTTCAACCCGCGCGATAGATCTCGCTGGGTTCGATGAACACGTAGACATCGCGCGCCTGCGGGACGCCGGGCATCAGCACCGCGAGGTTCATGGCGCGGCCGTTGATGGATTGCAGGAACGTCCAGCCGACGGTACGTCCACCCGCGCGAATCGCCACCGACTCGCCGGATGCAACGGTCAGACGCTTCATGCCGGGCACCACATCGATGGTGCGGGTCACCGTATCAAGGGCAGTCTGGGAGCCAAACAGCGCGCTGTCATGGGAAAGGACGGGGGAAAGGACGGCGGGGGCTGCGGCGCTGTCGGCAGGAACCGGGGCGGGGGCGCTCCATGCCAGCGCGGGGGCGAGCAGAAGCGCTGCGGTAAGCAGGGAGACGGTGTTGTTCTTCGTGGTCATGATAGGGATCTTGACCTTGCCCCGGATGGCAGTCCGCGGCAAGGCTGGCTTCGCCGGATTCTTGCCGGGCTGCCGATCGGGCTCTGTCAATCAGGGGCGATGCAGTCGTGGCACGGAGGGGCGATGTCTCCGTCGGGCTTCAGGATGTCTGGTGTCAACCCAGGTGACAGAGTAGCCCCATCTCATGAATTCATAAAATGACTTGATTTCACAAAACCAAGTCATTTTTTTCCGCTCATTGCGGCATACGCCACATGAAATGGGCCGCGCAATCGCATCGCGCCCGCATTCATACCCACCGCAAGGAAAACCAATACAATAGCGCCCCGCGCGGCGGACGCCCCTGGCTCCGCCTCTCCTTGCACCTCTGCCCTCATCCGGAATTTCATGATCGCAAACGCATGTGGTGTCGACTTCGGCACGTCCAACTCGACCGTGGGCTGGGTTCGCCCGGGCGCATCGACGCTCCTGTCGCTCGAGGACGACAAGGCGACCCTGCCCTCCGTGATCTTCTTCCATGCGGAAGACCCGCTGGTCAGCTATGGCCGCGCGGCACTGGCCGACTATCTGGCCGGCTACGAGGGGCGCATGATGCGTTCGCTCAAGAGCCTGCTGGGCACGTCGATGATGGATGACAGCACCGAAGTGATGGGCCAGGCCATGCCTTTCCGCAAGCTGCTGGCGCACTTCATCGGCGAACTCAAGGGCCGCGCCGAACGCGCCGCCGGCCGCGAGTTCACCTCGGCCGTACTGGGCCGACCGGTGCATTTCATCGACGAGGATCCCGCCGCCGACCAGCTTGCCGAGGACACGCTGGCCGAGATCGCCCGCGACGCGGGCTTCCGCGATATCGCGTTCCAGTACGAGCCGATTGCCGCAGCCTTCGACTACGAGGCCGGCATCGGCGGTGAAGAACTCGTGCTGGTGGCCGACATCGGCGGCGGCACGTCCGACTTCTCGCTCGTTCGCCTGTCTCCGGAGCGCGCCCGCCACATTGACCGCCGCGACGACATCCTCGCCAATGGTGGTGTGCATATCGGGGGGACCGATTTCGACCGCGCTCTGAGCCTCGCCAGCGTGATGCCGATGCTGGGCCTGGGCAGTGAGCTTCGCAACGGCAAGGCCATGCCTTCGGGCCAGTACTTTGACCTGGCGAGCTGGCACACCATCAACCTGGTTTACACACGCAAGGCCTGGTCGATCGTGATGGACAACTACCGCGATGCCGCCGACACCGTGAAGCTCGATCGCCTGATCCGGCTGATCCGCGAGCGCGCGGGCCACTGGCTGGCAATCCAGGTGGAAGCCGCCAAGATCGCGCTGTCTGCGGAAGCGCAGACCGTGGTCGACTTGGCCCGTATCGCGCCGGACACCACGCTCGCCATCACTCGCGAGACCTTCGACGAGTCCATCGCCAAACTGGTCGACAAGACCGCCACGACGGTGCAGGGCATGCTCAAGACGGCTGGCGTCAAGGCCGAGGCCGTCGACACGATCCTGTTCACAGGGGGCTCCAGCAGCGTGCCGCTGCTGCGCGAGCAACTCGCGCAATTGCTGCCGGGCGCGCGCCGCGTGGAAGGCGACCTGTTCGGCGGTATCGGTTCGGGACTCGCGCTGGACGCGCTGCGCAAGTTCGGCTGAGCGCGTGTTCGCCGCACACGATGAAGTACACGCCTGCCGGGATTGGGCGAGATCGATTGCTTTCGATACTTGCGTGTCCACGTCCAGCAGGCTGGATTACTTGGCATCGCCGACCGTGGTGCAAACCACTTTTCCGCGCTAGCCGTAGCGCCACATCAGGCGCTCCACGGTACAACGATCCACGGGGACGTCCCCGCACTGGAGTCGACGCCACACCTTGTCGGCACGGTAGACCTGCATATTGGCTCGACCCCGCGTATCCCTCGGTGCCGGTCGATAAAGTCCTTCAAGACTTGAGATGCCACGAATAATTTAATGTGGTGATCTTAATGTTTCTTTAATCATCTAGCGCAAGAGCTGGCGGATGCACTAGTGTAGGAATTCTGGCATCCATTCTCTGGATACCAGCACAATGCGCGGTTGCGATACAAACCCGCAAGGTTACGCCTTGGGCTGGGAGGTATTCCTATGCTGGACAATACGCTGCACTTATCCCGATGCGCTATTCGTCAGCGGCAACCGCGCACACGTCGGCTCTGGCCACTGGGTACTGCGATATCCATCCTCTATGGCGTCGTTCCGCAGACGCTGGCGCAAACCATTGGCCCCGGGACCGTGACCTCCACGGTCAACGTCGGTAGCGGTACGACCACAATCGTGGGTGGTACATCGGTGACACCCGGTGGCACGGCTGCGCGCGTTACTGGCGGGACCCTCGTTGTGGATCCCAGCGCAGGGCCTTCTCCTGGCCCGGTGGTCCTCTCCGCCACCGCGTTCAACGCGTTTGCCATCTATGCGACTGGCGGAACCGTCAACCTCGGAACGGGCGGCATATCACTGTCAACGACGGGCGGCGCGTCCGCCGCGTTGTGGACGCAGAACACCAACACTTCGGCAACCTCAACTGGGGGCCTGAGTATCCATACGACCGGCGGATATGGCAATGTGAGCGGCGTACCAGTTGGCTCTTACGGCGCAGTGGCAAGCCATAACAGCAGCATCTCGCTGACAAATGCTTCGATTCTTACCGAAGGTTTGGGTGCGTCGGGCGCATACGCGTATGGCAGTCGCATCACGCTGAATAGCGTCACCATCGAAACGCGTGGCGGACTCTATTCGGATGCAACCGGCACCTACGGCGCTTACGGAGTCATCTCCAACGTGCTCAACGGCATCCGTGGATCGGTCTCGATGAATGGGGGCAGCATTCTCACCGCTGGCGGTACTGCCTACGGTTTGTTTGCTATTGGCTCGGACATTTCCGCGGCCAACGTCACGGTCAATACCAGCGGCAGCAACGCCTACGGTATCTTTGCGATTACCGGCTCCACGATCTCCGGCACTGGTCTGACCGTGACGGCAACAGGACCCTCTGCGTATGCAGTCTATGCGAATTCTGGGTCTACCATCACCTTGCAAGATTCGAGCTTCAAGACGACCGGAACCAGCGGCTATAGTCTGCTGAGTTATGGCCCCAACTCGCTCGTCACGGGCAAGAATGTCATCGTTACGTCGACGAATACCAACGCGCCTGGCGTTACCGCGTGGGGCACGACAAACACAGACGTCGTGCGTGTCAGCCTGACCGGCGGCTCCGTGCAGACCGAAGGCAATGGCTCATACGGCTTGTATGCGCGCGGCGCGGGGGCGCGCATCGACATTGACGGCACGTCAGTCACGACTACGGGACCGTCAGCCATTGCCGCCCGCGTGAATAACGGTACGCTAAACGCTACCAACGCCACTGTACAGGCAATGGGTACGGACGCTGCGGGCCTTGTCCTCAGCAGCGATACCGGCTTCACGGCAACTGCCACATGGAATGGCGGAACCTTGAGCAGCGCCCAATCGGATGCCATTGCGGTCAGTGGCGGAACCGCGCAGGTCGCGCTGAATGGCACGACGGTTACCGGCGCTCCGAACTGGCTGCATGTTTTAGGTACGACGACCCTTTCCGCAGGTTCGCTTCTCGCCCCGGATAACCCCACGCTCGTCGTGAACACATCGCCGACCGCCATCCCTGGGGCCGGCGTGCTGCAGACGCTAAGTAGCCCCGTGGCACCCATCAGCAGTTCGGTCACCACCGCCAATATCATCGCGTCTGGCGCGGTGCTGAACGGTGCAGCACTGACCGAGGCCGGCACCACGTCTAAGGTGTCACTGATCCAAGGGACCGTCTGGAATCTGACCGCAAATTCCAACGTGACCACGCTCACCAACGACGCGAGCCAAATCCTGTTCGGAGCGTCGACGGCTGGCGTCTTCAAGACGTTGACTGCAAACAGCTACACCGGGGCAAACGGCTTGATTGGCCTGAATACGTACCTAGGTACCGATGGATCGCCGTCAGACCGGCTCGTGATCGACGGCGGCTCGGCGACAGGCACAACGCGGCTGCGTATTGCCAACGCCGGCGGACCAGGGCAGTTGACCCAGGCGGACGGCATCCTGGTCGTTGACACGGTCAATGGCGCGACCACACTGCCTGGCGCATTCTCACTCGACGGCCGCGCCGTGGCTGGTGCCTACGAGTACCGCCTGTTCCGTGGCAACGCCGACGGTACCAATACCGACGCCTGGTACCTGCGCTCCGAGGCAAACCCGGTACCACCGGCACCGCCGACGCCCCCCTCTCCCCCCGAACCGCTCTATCGCCCCGAAATCGCAGCCTATCTGGCCAACCAGCGGCTGGTGGGCGAGATGTTCGTACACAGCCTGCATGACCGCTTGGGCGAGCCTCAGTACGTCGAGGGCCAAGGTTTCAATCCCGATCAGGACAAGCCCCGTTCGGGATGGCTGCGCGCGGTGGGCAACTGGCTGGGCAGCAAGAGCGCAAACGGCATTTTCACCGCCCGCACCAACACCTTCATGATGCAGGGCGGCGCCGAACTGGCCAAGTGGAAGATCTTCGGCAACGGCGCCGACCGCGGCCACCTCGGCCTGATGGGCAGCTACGGCTACGCCAACACCAACGCCAACGCACAGAACAACCCGTTCAGCGCCAAGGGCACCGTCGAGGGCTGGAGCGTGGGTGGCTACGCCACGTGGTATCAGAACGACGAGAAGAAACTCGGGGCCTACGTCGACACCTGGCTGCAGTACGGCTGGTTCACCAACCACGTCGATGGGCAGTACCTGCCATCGGTGCGCTACAACGCGCAAGGCTGGGCCGCGTCTGGCGAGACCGGCTATGCGGTGCCGCTGCGCAATGACTGGGTCATCGAGCCGCAAGGCCAGTTGATCTATGTCGGCTACAACGAATCCGACATCACCGAACCCAACGGTACCAACGTCACCGGCGCCAACTCGCACGGCTGGATCACCCGGCTTGGCGCGCGCTTTCATCGTACGTTCTTGCGCGCTGACGACCGCAAGATTCAGCCATACCTGACGCTGAACTGGTGGCACACCAGTGTGTCCAGCAGCATCTCGTTCAACGACCTGCCGCTGGGCAGCATGTATCCGAGCAACCGCTACGAGGTGAAGCTCGGTGTGAACGCGGATCTGGGCAAACGCTGGACAGCATGGTCCAACGTGTCGGGCGCCTGGGGGGCGCAGAGCTTCTACCAGTACACGCTGCGCGCCGGGATCAAATATGCCTGGTGAGTGCTGATTCCTGAAGCTCAAACAGGAACGCGTCGGCATAGTTCTCGGCGGTGACATCCGGCCATCCGGAGCACCCGATCAATACGGCACGACTCAAAGGACGCTCGTACGCCATGGTGCCGTTTGGTCATTCGCTGAAAGCGTGGATGTCCTCTGCGCAAGCCGCAAATCATCCACGGTAGCCCGGGACTGCAGTTCCGAACCTCGCCGACCGCGCCCGCGCAAACGCGGCACGGATGCATTCCCCAACAGCTTCCTGGCACCGAAACCCCCGCAAAGATCTCCGAAACGTCTGAAATCATTCGCCTCTATTCCGAGGCGGGGCGGAGTTGGATCAAGGTCTGCCGACAGGTGTTGCGGCGTGAACGCAGCACGCAAGCCTGTAGAGCGTGAACCGCACATCGGGCCAGAATGTGCCGTGTCCCATATCGTTCGCGGGGCACGCGCCGGCTGCCGCCTAGCAGCTACCATTCAGGAGCAATTCATGATTACGCGTGACGTGATTCCCCAAATGCTGACCCGTGGCACTGCCATGTTCGAGCAGGGCGCCATGCAGGGCAGTTCGCAAAAGACGTTCCATCATGTCATCGACATCTATCTGAAGGATTCAAATGCCTTCATGAACACGTACTTCGCGCGCTATTTCGAATGGCAGGGCATCTGCCGGGAGCGCTGGTTCCATGAATGCATCCATGGCAACCTGCTCGCGGCCGGTGGCACATTCGTGACCAAACGCGCCCATCAGGAATACGTCGAAGAAACGTTTCCGTTCCAGCGTGTCGATTGCCACCTCAACACGTTCCAGGTTCGCCAGTGCTCGGCTTATCTGCTGTTTCGTTTCAGCGTCGAGGGCCGTCCTGTGTCGCTGGGCTACCAGCAGATCGTATTCGCGGGCAAGGACAAGCGGATCACCCGCTTTCCGCGCGAGATCATCGAACGGGTCAAGGAATATGAACTGATTGCTTCGCCATTTGCCAACTAGGTGGGCATCGTAGTCGCAGTCTGAAGTCAGCCCGCGACTCGGGTCTGGAGTGGTTGATCCAGGCCCGAGTCGCACGGCCTGAAGCGCGGCAGACGCAGGGTAAAGGTCGTGTACGCGCCAAGCTGAGACGCGCATTCGATGCGTCCGCCGAACGCTTCCATGACGCGGCGACAGAAGGACAATCCCAGCCCGTGACCGCGGCCATGTGCCTTGGTTGAGAAGAATGGCTCGAAGAGACGAGGCAGAATACTCGCTGGAATCCCTGGGCCAGTATCGTGAAACCGCATCAGGTAGTAATTGCCCTCGATCTCGCCAGAGATTTCAATATTGCCGCTGCCATGCGAGTGAATCGCATACAGGCTGTTCTTCAGCAGGTTAAACAATACGTAGATCAGAAGCGTGTCGGAGCCAACGAACTTCCAGTCGTCGGCGAAACCGCGGATGTGCACACGCGCACGCTCCTCTGGCATGAGCGGATAGCGCTCAATAGCCGCAGCCACGCACTCGGCGAGCCCGTGGGGCGCAAAGGTGCTGCGGTCGAGTCGCTCGAGCGTCAGCGATGCCAATGTCATGTCGATCACGGCACTGGTGCCGTCAACCTCTCGTGACATCCCGCCGATCAACTGCTTCGTCCGCTCGATTTGCCCAGGGCGCATTCTGTCTTCGAGGATGCCGTTCTCCACCGCGGCGATGTAGCCCTGGTGCAGGTGCGGCCACGCATTCTCGACTTCCTGCAATTGCATGCGAATAGTCGCTAACGGTGTGCGCACTTCATGCGCGACGGTCGCGGCGAGAGAGTACGGCCGCATGAGGTCGTAACGTACAACGCTGAACGCGATAACGCCGAGGCTCAGCACAATGAAGAACACGCCCGGCGGATAGAACCTGGCCCCGAAGTTCACGGCATAGTCAACCGCGGCGAGAGAGAACAGTCCCAACGCAAGCAGGCACAGGCCGAAGCGGCGTCGGCGCTCGGCGGTCGCGTTTGCGCGCGCCTTGAGCAGCAGCCATGCGCAGCGCAGGGCCAGCGCCACGGTCTGCATGATGTGTATGGGATGCAGTAACCCTGCTTTCGGATACTTGCCGAAGTAGAGCGTGTAGTAACCCGACACGACCAGATCGCTACTCATCAACAGTACCGAAAGCACCAGACTCACGCCGTAGGCGGCGATCAGAAGGGGCCATTCCTTGCGAGATTCTGTCACCTCGCAGACAAAGTGATAGAACGTCGTGGGCAGGAACAGGATAAACAGATAGCCGAACCGCGCCACCTGCATGGCTCCGTCTGGAGTCTCGGTCCCGAACAGGAACGCCCATGAGCCTTGCCAGGCGAACGTCATCGCGCACAGCAAGAAGAATGAGGTCGACACGCGCGTCACGCCCTGGCTCGATAGAACATATAAGCCGTAACCAAGGAAAATCGCCGAAACGAAAGAAGGCAGGATTGCGTACATGTCGGGGCATCCGTCGGAAACGGTGTGCCACTCAATTGGACGAGGCAAGATGGTACGGTGGGATTGCTAAGTCCGAATTGAATTTGTTTTCATTCTGTTGTAATGGATCGTTAACTCGTAGACCGAAGGGGAAGTACGGGTCGACGGCTTTACGCCCGGTGTTATCGCGATCGCCGGATAAGCGACTCGCCCGATGCCGGCGCATCGGCGCGGGACTCGCGCTGGACGCGCTGCGCAAGTTCGGCTGAACGCGCAGCCGCCGCGCACTGGTATCAGGGCAGCCGTTCGCTGCCCACTTCCTGCATCGGCGTCTGTTCGTGCGCGTGGTGCACGCGATTGCGACCGCTGCGCTTTGCGGTATAGAGCAGCCCGTCGGCACGAGACATCAGCGCATCGAGCGATTCCAGCGGTTGCCACACCGCCACACCAAAGCTGGCCGTCACACGCGGGCTATCCGGCAGCGTCTCGAAACGCGCGCGCTCGAGGGTCTCCCGAATCTCTTCGGCGATATGGATCGCTTCCTCCCCGGTCGTCCGCGGCAATAGCACCGCGAACTCCTCGCCCCCAAGCCGGCCGGCAATTCCCCGCGCGCCCACCACGCGCCTGACGATCCGCGCGAACTCCACGAGTATCGCGTCGCCACTGGCGTGACCGTGGTTGTCGTTGATGAGCTTGAAGAAATCAAGGTCCACCAGGATCAGGCCGGGCACCCCACCATTGGCCCGCGAAATCGTCGCGCGCGCGAGTTCCTCGAAGCTTCTCCGGTTGTGAAGCCGCGTCAGCGCATCCGTATCCCGCTCGTGCTGGATCCGTTCGATCAGCGCGTGAATCTCGGAGCCCAGCAGCACCAGGCTGAAGAAGACATTGAAGAGCGTCTGGCCTACCTGGAAATACGTCCAATAGCTCGAAAATGCCCTGCCGCATTCGTCGGTGTGCGGAGGTGCGCTCGTGCTCAGCAGCAGCCGCACGCCGAGGTTCACCGTAAAGGCGACGAAAACCCAGTAGATCGCTCGATCCGCCACGCTGCCCCGCCGCAAGCCGCCAAGCTGAGCCAGCGCAATGCCGAAGATCAGCGCGGCGCCAACGTTGTGTACATATATCCGCGCCGTCAGGTCAGGTACCGCGAAATGGAAGTACGCGAGCAGCGAGAACTCGACGATGGCCACCCCCGAACAGGCGGCCAGTGCGGTGGTGGATTCGACATGAGCGCGCCACAGCAATCCGCACGCGATCAGCATCGTGCTGCCGATGTAGAACGGCGCGGCGACGAGCGTCGTCCAGACGGAATCGCTCGGCGGAGACAGGACCTGAATGGCTACCGCCACGGCATAAAGCGCAAAGGACACCCCGAACGCCAGCAGGTGCTGGCTGCGGAGCTGCCGCCAGACCACCAGGAAGCAGCCAGCGAAGATCAGCGAGACCGCAGGGTTGATCAGGGATAGTTGGTTGCAGAACGACACGGGGGCGCAAGGGCTTCTGTGAGAGCGGCTGACAATGGCTCTGACGAATCAGAACGTGATGTCCGCCGCCGGCACCGCACATACGCGCGGGCCGAAACTGCTGATACCCGTCAGCGTGAGGTTGTGATGGTGAATGATCTGCCCTGCAGACAAGGCCGCATTCGAAACAGTGGTGTGACCATCTTCGATCAGCCTCACCGGATAGCCCAGCGCCAGCGCACGCCGCGTGGTGGTATCGACGCAGTACTCGGTATGCATGCCGCAGATTACCAGGTGCGTCACCCCGTGCTCCTTCAGCGTCGCCTCGAGTGTCGTCCCGAAGAAAGAATCCGGCGTGGTCTTGCGGATGCGCAGGTCGCTCTCCAGCGCAGTCAGCCCATTTGCGAGCTGCCAGCGCGCGGAGCCATACGGCAGGTAGTCGTCCACCGATTCATGCTGGACAAATATGACGGGCACGCGCGCGGTGCGCGCCTTGCTGGCAACATCGTTGATGCGGTCGATGACGTCGCGGTGGGCGAGCGGGGCCTCATCGCCTTCGCACAGGCCTTGCTGGACATCGATGACGAGTAGGGCCGCTGTCATGGCAGATAAGTCGGAGACCTTGATCGCTCAATCATGCCATGAAACAACGAACGGGACCGGTGCTGCACGACCGGTCCCCACCTTAGTGGGTGCCTCCAGTGCGTGCGTCCGTTCTTCCGTTCGGCCGCGCGTCCCCGGCAGATCGACGGGCGACGCGGCGGCGCTGCGAGTCAGGCCCCCGAGGCGATCAACGGATGCGCGGCATTGCCCAGGGCGGTCAGGACCTCGGCCGGTCCGGGCCTGGCAAGCAGAAAACCCTGCGCGCGGTCGCAACCGATCTCGCGCAGAAACTGCAGTTGGGCGATGTTCTCCACGCCCTCGGCCACCACGGTCAGGCCAAGCGCACGGGCCATGGCAACGATCGCGCGAAGAATCGCACCGTCGCGCTCCCGCTCGATCACAGCGGTCAGGAAAGAGCGATCCACCTTGACGGTATTGACCGGCAGCGTCTGCAGATAGGTAAACGAGGAATAGCCCGTTCCGAAGTCGTCGATGGCCAGACCGACACCGCGGCGCGCCAGTTCGCCAAGCACCAGCTCGGTCACGCCGTTTCCGGTCATGGCCATGCTCTCCACCAGTTCAAGCTGCAGATGCTCCGGCTGCATGCCGGCGTCGCTCAGCACATCGGAGACGTCATGCAGGAAATGCTCGTGGCGGATCTGCCTGGCAGACAGGTTGACCGACATGCGGCCGAATTCGAAGCCCGACCGGAGCCAGGCCGCACCCTGCCGGCACGCCTCGCGCAACACCCAGGCGCCAATCGGCACGACCAGGGCCGATTCCTCGGCCACATCGATGAAGGCACCGGGTGACAGCAGCCCGCGCGTCGGATGCTGCCAGCGCAGCAGCGCTTCGACGCTGACGATCCTTCCCGAGCCCAGGTCGTAGATCGGTTGATAGTGGAGGCGAAACTCGCGGCGCGTCAGCGCGCGACGTAGTTCGCTCTCGAGCGCCATGCTTTCCTTCGCGGACGAAGTCATCTGCGTGGCGAAGAAGCGGAAGGTGTTCTTGCCTTCCTGCTTGGCTTCGTACATGGCGCGGTCGGCCTGCATCAACAGTTGCTGCTGATCCGTGCCGTCGTCCGGATAAATGCTGATTCCGATGCTCGGCGTCACGAACACGCTGCGCCCGGCCGCATCGATTGGCTGACCAACCACCTCCAGCAGCACCTGCGCGATATGCGCGACATGACGGATGTCCTCGATCTCCTCGACAACGATCGTGAACTCGTCCCCGCCAAGCCGGGCCACCGTGTCGCTCTCGCGCACGGCATGCTTGAGCCGCATGGCAATGATCCTGAGCGCGTCGTCTCCAGTGCCGTGCCCCATCGTATCGTTGATCATCTTGAAGCGATCGAGATCGAGGAACAACACGGCCACACGTCTGGACGCGCGCCGGGCGCGAATGATGGCCTGCTTGAGCCGCTCGCTGAACAGCGTGCGGTTCGGCAGGTCCGTCAGCGGATCGTGCATGGCCAGATGGTTCAGGCGCTCTTCCGCGATACGGCGATGCGTGATGTCCGAGAAGATCGCCGCGTAATGCGTGCATTCGCCGGCCTGATTGCAGATGCTGGAGACGGACAGATGCTCGAGGTACAGCTCGCCGTTCTTTCGGCGATTCCAGATCTCGCCCTTCCAGTGACCTTGCGCGCGCAACTGGCTCCACATTTCCTGGTAAAAGGATGGACCCTGGCGCCCCGAACTCAGCATCCGCGGCGTCCGGCCGATGGCCTCGTCGAGCGTGTAGCCGGTCAGTTGCGTGAAGGCTGGATTCACCTGCTCGATCACGCCGTTCAGATCGGTCACCATCACGCCGTCGAGCGTCGATTCGAATACGCGATCGGCCAGCCGCAGATGGTAGTTGGATCGCCGCAGTGCCTCGTCGCGCTCGTGCAGCGCCGTCCGTAGCTCATGCACGTACTCGTGTTCGATACCGCACAGGATGTCCGACAGGCTTAGCAGACCCGTCAGCTCGCCTTGATCGTCGAGCACGCCAACGTGACGCAAGCGATGGTCCGAAAGAAACTTCCGGGCCGAATACAAGCTGTTGGAATGCGCCAGCGAATGCAGGCGACGACTGGCATGATCCGACACGATGCCGTCGAGCGCGTTGGCGGCAGCCAGCCGCACGACGTCGCGCTCCGTCAGGATGCCGTACTCGTCGTCGGGAAAGCGGACGACTACGGCGCTCAGTCCGCCCAAACGCATGACACGCATGACTGCAGCCAGTTTCTCTTCCGGGTCGACGATGACCGGCGGCGGAACCTTGACCGAGTGAATCGGGCGAAGGCGCAGAAAATACTCGGCGCCCTGATTCATGACGAGGTCGGTCTGCGACAACATGCCGAGCGGACGCCCACTGTCATCCACCACCAGGCAATGGCGGATGCTCTTGCTCTTGAAGTACAGCGCGGCATCGCCGAGCCTGGTGCGGCAGTCCAGCGCCAGTACGGGATGACTCATCAACTCGGCGATGGGGCGCGACAGCGCATCACCCATCTCGCCGAGCGCCAGCGCGTCCCGCTCGGTCCAGATGCCGACGACCTGCCCCTGGTCCACCACGACGATCGAGCTGCAACTGCGCTGCGCCATCATCGCGACAACTTCGCTGACACTGGTGCGCGGGCCGCACTCCAGGATGGATCTCGATATCAGGTGATCGATTTCAAGATCCAGCGTGTGTTGTGGCATTTCTCTCCCCGAAAACGCTTCTGCCTTGCATGAAAATGCCGGCAGCGTAGCGACGGGAGGGCTGCGAAACCTTGATTAAGGTCAAACTGCCCCGGAGCCCGAGCCATGTCCCCTACCAAGGTACGGTAAAGAAATCGGCCATCCAGCCGATATTCGATATTGGGGGATTTTCGTTATGGCTTGCGACGGGTGGTGGCCTGGGCTGCGAACGCCTTCCACTCCCGGAAGACCGTATCCAGGCACGCCGCCGAATCACAGGCGTCCCGCTTCTTGCGGAACGCCGCGATTTCCGACTCGGTGATGGATCCAGCCTTGAGTTGCCGCTGCTGATCAGCAAAGATGCGCTGGTAGCCCATCGAGAACAGCGCGGACTCGCAGATCATGCGATGCGCCGGCACCGGTCGGGCAGACACGACGGACGGATCGCAGTCGATGTCGGTGGCATGCGCGTTGCCGAAAGCCAGGAGACCAGTGACGGCCAGGCAGCGGAACACGCAGTGGATGTGCGCGAGGTGGATGGTGCGAAACGTGCGGGTCATAGTCGATACGGGGAAAGCCTGAAAGCTGGCAGGTGTAGAATCCCGGCCTTCAATCGCCCCTGGAAACTTAGCATGAAGATGGACGCCTTTCCCTTTGGCACGACCGACTGGTCGCAGATTGAACGCACCGAGCACAAGGGAGAAACCGGAGCGGCTTACTGGCGCACGCAGTACTTCGGCGACGGCGACCGCCGGGTGCGTGTGCGCATGGTCGAATACTCGCCGGGATACCTCGCGGACCACTGGTGCAAGAAGGGGCACGTCCTGTTCTGCCTGCAGGGCGAACTGGAAACGACGCTCGCAGACGGCCGTCAATTCATGCTGCGGCCGGGCATGAGCTATCAGGTCGGCGACGACGCCGAGGCCCATCAGTCCCGTACCGCGACGGGTGCCACGTTGTTCATCGTCGATTGAAGCAGCGGGGACGCCCTGCCATCCGGCCCGGGTACCCCATTGCGAGACATTACTGAGCCTTGCCTGCGGGCGATGCCATGCTTTGCAGGCCGATGGCCTTGCCGCTGGCATCCGTCACGCGCGCCAGTTCCCGATACGCGTTCGCCTGCACCTGTCCGGGCAGCGGCACGAACTTCGCTTCGCGGGCGAGCTGGTCGCCGTGGAGATAGCCCCAGGTGACGAACTTCATGGCCTCGAGCGTGCGCTCACCGGCGCGGCTGACGGCCGGCACGACGACGAACGTCCCCATGGTGATCGGCCATGCGTCGGCGCCCGCCTGATTGACCAGGCTGGCCGTGAAATCGCCCTTCCGGTTCCAGTTGCTGTGCACCACCGCATCGCGGAATCCGCCCACCGTGGCGCTGACGAAGTTGCCATCTGCATTGCGCAGTTGCACCGGATTCAGACCTTCATCCAGCACGTAGTTGTAGTCGATGTAGCCGATAGCGCCACGGTTGCTCTGGACCGCCTTCACGACCTCGCCACTGCCTTTGGCACCGGTGTAGCCGGCCGGCCATGAGAACGCGGACTTGGTGCCATACGTCGACTTCCAATCGGCACTCACCTCGCTCAGATAGGCGCTGAAGTGATAGGTGGTGCCCGAACCGTCGGCACGCACCACGGGGTGGATCTTCAGGTTCGGCAGGGCGAGCCCCGGATTCACGGCACGGATCTCCGGCGCATCCCAGCTATCGACCTTGCCCAGGAAAATCTTCGCCAGCAAATCGCCGGTCAGCTTCAACTGGCCCTTCGGGACGGAAGGAAGGTTGACCACCGGAACCGCAGCGGTAACGACGGTCGGCACACAGACCAGCCCGGACTTGCTTGCTTCCTGGGGAGACAGCGGCACATCCGACGCGCCGAAATCGACCTGCCCTTCCCGGATACGACGAATACCTTCGCCCGATCCAACCGCCGCGTAATTGAGCCGGGTGCCGGTGGCCGCGGCATAGCCGCTCGACCAGACGCGATAGACCGGCGCGGCCGCCGTCGAACCCGCGCCCTGAATATCAGCGGCTACGGCAGTGGACGTGATGAGCGCCAAGCCAAGAATGGCCAACGCAGTGCGCTTGAGCATGATCGTTCATGGAAAGTGGGCAGCCGGCATTGTATCGGCGCGCGAGCGGCACGGTTCGTATCCGATCGGCTTGCTGTCTGGATTGATCAAATGATCGGGGCATGACATCTCCAGAGGCGTCCCGGTTGCCCGGGATGCCTCTGGACTGTCTGGGCACGGAGCCCTGGGTCCCGCGTCAGTTCCCGCTCAGGAACAGGCCTTGCCGTGATCGGGCTTGTAGCCCTTGGCCTTGGCGTCGGCCTCTGACATGTACGCGCCGCTCTTGGTCTTGCCGTAGTAGCGATCGGACGGGCAGTGGTAGACCTTGGTCGACGAGTTGACCCAGACCTGGCCAGGGCCTCCGCCCGGGGCGGCGGCGGTGGTCTTTTTCTCGGTGGCAGTGGCGGGGGCCGCAGGTGCGGCTGTTGTCGCCGGGGCGGCGGCCTTGGGCGCGGGTGCCGCGGCAGGCGACATCGCGGCCGGTGCGGATGCTGCGGCGGTGCCGCCATACCACTCCTTGACGCCCTTGTGCCCTGCGCAAGCGCCCTTCTTGCTGGCGCCGGAGTAGTAGCTTCCGTCCTTGCAGAGGCCCGTGGTGCCCGCTGGCGCGCCGGCGGGTGCCTGGGCCTGGGCGCCGAGCGACAAACCCAGCGCGGCCGCAACGGCCATCGACTTCAGCAAATTCTTCATTGGCTGCTCCCGTATCGGGGTGAAACGACGAGAAGAAAAACGCTTGAGCCGAGTGGGCGATCAGGTACGTTGCAGCGCGACGCTGGCGCCGCGCGCATCGCTCTCGCTCGTCCCCAATAACTGTCGCCGGGAGCGTTGCGTTGACAGCACCTCCAAGTCGGGCACGTTTCAGCTGGCCGAAGCGGGCGTCAAGCGTGCATTGGCGCACATGGCGGCAGCCAGCGTCTGGCGAATGCCGTCTTGATAAGACGTCTTTCGAATCGGACCAATCAGCGCCTGCAACGCCGAGTCGTCCATGATCACGGGGTCGGTCTGCAGATACTGCATCTCGACCAGTTCGCGCATCAGCGGATTGAACAGCCCCAGCAGACGCAGCATCGTCTTGCCCACCACGCGCAGTTTGATCGCACGGCCGGTCTGGCGCTCCATCTCTTCCACCAGTTCGCGCTGCGTGGTGACGCCGGCCCCGGCGAGGTGCCAGATCTTGCCGAAGGCAGCCGGGGTATCAACCAGCCGGGCTACCACCGGGCCCACGTCCGGCACGAAGATGAACTCATGCGGCGTGTCGATCGGCCCGATCAGGTCGGCCGTGCCGCCGTTCGCAGCCGCCAGCACCGCGCGATGCAGCAGGCTGTTCTCGACGCCGGGACCATAGAAGTCCGGCAAACGCAGCACGGTGGCACGGATGCGTCCATCGGCATGTGCCTGCATCAGCAGGTCCTCCTGCGACTTGCGCATACGCCCCTTGAAGGTGTGGGGTTCGCGCGGATGGTCCTCGCGCACGGGTGTCGTCCTTGCCCTGCCATATGGGTACACCGTGCCGATCAGGATGATGTGCTTCACGCCGGCCGCCACGGCGGCGTCGAGCGTCCTGCGCATCAGCGCGGGGTGCAGCTCGAACTGCCAGTAGTTCACGCCGACCAGATAGATCAAGGTCTCCACACCCGTGGCGGCCGCCTGAATCGCGTCCGGCGAGTCCGGATTCCAGGTCAGGATCTCCGCCAGCGGGTCATCGCCGAAGGCCTGGCGCAGGCTGGCCTCGTGCCGGCCCACCACCCGATAGGGCTCACCCCTGCTGCGCAGGGCGGCCGCGATGCTCCGGCCAATGGCGCCTGCCGCGCCAAACAAGGCAACTTTGGACATATCGGATTTCCTTTCGGTAACGGATTGGGAAGGCAGCGAGCAATTCGCGAAACCGCAGTGTGGCGCACCCGCAATCGAAAGAAAATTGCCTAGAATCGACTGGCAACTATTTAAAAATGCATACCATGACGCGAAACGAACCGAGCTGGGAGTGGTACCGGACATTCTTGCAGGTGCTGGAGGTCGGCTCGCTCTCCGCCGCCGGCCGGGCCCTCGGCATCACGCAGCCCACTGTCGGGCGACATATCGACAGCCTCGAGTCGGCCCTGGGGTTGAAGCTGTTCACGCGCTCGTTCGACGGCTTCGCCCCCACCGAGGCCGCTCATGAACTGAAGCCATACGCGGCGAGCATCGCCGCCACCGCCGCCGCGCTGCGCCGGGTTGCAAGCAGCCACGGCGCGGGCGTCCGGGGCACGGTACGGCTGACCGCGAGCGAAGTCATTGGTGCCGAGGTACTGCCTCCGATCCTGACGGCCTTGCGCGACGCGCATCAGGAGCTGGTGGTCGAACTCGTCCTGTCGAATCAGCCTGACGACCTGCTGCGCCGCGAGGCGGACATCGCCATCCGCATGTTCCGACCGGTCCAGGGGGCCTTGATCGCCCGGCATGTCGGCGGTATCGAAATTGGCTTGCACGCGCACACCCGCTATCTGCAGGCGCACGGCGTGCCTGGCTCGACGAGCGAGCTGTCGCGCCATGCGCTCATCGGCTTCGATCAGGAAAACGACTTCATCCGCCGGTTGCAGAGCAAGTTCAAACCTTTCTGGCGGGATAGCCTGGCGTTTCGCAGCGACAGCGACCTGGCCCAACTCGGCGCCATCCGTGCGGGATTCGGCATTGGCGTGTGCCAGGCCGCGCTGGCGGCACGGGATCCCCAACTGGTGAGGGTGTTGCCCGAGCAGTTCTCGGTCACGCTGGACACCTGGGTAGCCATGCATGAAGACCTGCGTGACAACGCACGCTGCGCCGTGACCTTCGCCGCGCTGGCCAACGGGCTGGACGCATATATCAAAAGTGCTCCCGGGCAAGGGGCCTGACCGCAACGCGCGGACATTCGCCGACGTCGGCCTGAAGCGGATGGCATCCGTCGCATTCTGCAAAATCAGGAATCATCCCGACAAGAAACTTTCATAACGGTGAAAGTGATTACTTGTCGTCACGCCTGCTATACCTAATGAGGTTGACGCGCCACTGGCCACCTGCATCGCGCCCGGCGCGCATTGTTCTGCCGCACGAATCGGATCAGCCAATCGCCTTTTCCCTTATCGGGACCATTTTCTTTTCAATGGAGAACATCAATGGTTATTCAGGAAGGTTTTTCATTTGGAAATTTCATCATCGACGTTTTTTCCATCTTCCTTTTCATCCTGTGGTTCTGGTTGCTCATCACCATTTCCGGCGATCTGTTCCGGCGTCATGACGTGTCGGGCTTCGCCAAGGTGCTGTGGGTGATCTTCCTGATCGTGCTGCCCTACATCGGCGTCTTCGCCTACATCCTCACCCAGGGTCGCGGCATGGCAGAGCGTAATCAGGAACGTGCGCGGGAGGCACGCAACGAACTTCGCCAGGTGGTCGGCTTCAGCGTCGCTGACGAACTGGAAAAGCTCGACCGCCTGAAAGCGTCCGGCTCCATCTCCGAGGACGAATTCAAGCGGCTGCGGGCAAAACTGGTCGAGTAAAGCGTCGCGACCAGAGGCGGAGGTCCATCAAGGCTCAGGCGATTGCACACCCAGCACGGCCACGATCGCCAGCACCGCCACGCCTAGCAGGGCTTCGATAACGAAGCTCCTGCGCAGCGCCCGCACGGCCGCGCCACTGTCCGATGCCGTCGCCAGCGCCGGGCCCAGGCGATACCGGTTCAGCGCTGCCATCACCAGCATCGCGGCGAATAGGGCCAGCTTGACCAGCAGAATCCGGCCGTAGGGCGACGTCAGTCGCTCCAGCGTCGGCATGCCGGCGATGAACCAGTAGTTGACTGCCCCGGTCGTCACCAGCGTCCCGACGATCACGGTACCGATACCCGCAAACCCGCGCGCGGCGCGATCCAGCACTGCGAGAACGCCCATCCGGGCCAGCATCAGGAATCCAGCCAGCGCGCCGATCCATGCGCCGCCCGCGAGCAGATGCGCAATATCGACCAGCAGATGCGCGACGCCGGACAGCCCCTCGTTCATCGCGCCGTGGCCTCCCCATGCGAGCGTTGCCAGCGCGATGGCGCCACAGACAACGAGGACCCGATAGCGCAGCGTTGGCCGATGCGCGAGCGCGAAGCTCGCGAGCAGTCCACCGAGAAGCGCGCTCATGCGAATGAAGCAGGCGATACCGAAGGCTGTCTCGGTCGCGATCATCGCCACCGTATCGCCCCCCCGATCGGCGTACCCTTCCACTCCGGTCATGGCCTTGGCAACCACGGCCATGTCCACGACGGAAAGCACCAGGCCGATGAGCGCGGCCATCGTGGCGTAGCCGCTATAGCACCGGGCGCTGGCGGCTCCGCGTTCGTCCTTTCGCAGCGCATACAGGGCAAACAGCGGCAAGCCAAACAGCAGCATCAGATCCAGATAGAGCGCGAACCGCACCCACACGTTGAGCCAGTCGACCTCCATTGGATAGCCCTGCCCGCGTTACTTCGTCGTGAAGGTGATGCTGCCGTTGACCGGATGGGTGTCCGATGACACCGCCCGCCAGTCCACGCGATAGGTGCCCGGTACCAGCGGGCTCTTCGGCGTGATGATCATCGCCTTGGGATCGTCGCTCCCCGACACACTGGTCGCAATTTTCATCGGCGGATGATCGGCCATGCCGGGCATCCCCGTCATGACCAGATTCGCGCCGGAGACCTGCTTGACCAGGTTCTCGGAGAACAGCAGTTCGATCCGCGTGGGCGCGGGCCCTTCGGACTTGTCGGCAGGTGTGGTGCTGACAAGCTTGGGGTGCGCGAGGGCGGCGGCACTGGCCAGAAGTGCGGCGGCGGCAATCAGCGCCTTGGCCGCGGTGTGGATATAAGTCATGAGATCTCCCTGGGTAAAACGATTGGAGCCGGACGCGATCAGAACCAGGCACGCACGCCGGCAACGAAACGCGTCTCGCCGCTACGGCCGCCTGATGTGCGAACCATATCGGCGGTATTGCCGAACGTCTGGTAGCGCTCGACGCCGATGTACGGCGCGAACTGGCGACTGAACTCGTAACGCAGACGCAATCCCACCGCGCCGTTCGACAGCCCGCTGCCGGTGCCGGTCGCCGGGTCATTCTTGCCGTACAGGTTCGCTTCGATGCGCGGCTGGAGAATCAGCCGCTGAGTAATCAGCAGCTCATACTCGGCGGACAGGCGCAGCGCGGTACGCCCCTCGTTGCCGACGTAAGCCGTGGCATCGACCTCGAACCAGTACGGCGCCAAACCCTGCACGCCGAAGGCCAGCCAGTTCCGCGCGGGCCGGCCATAGCCGGCATCGTTGCGCAAGCCGACCTGCGTATCCCAGAACGTGGAAATCGCATGGCCCCACAACAGCTCGGTGCGGGCCTCATGCACCCGGCCTTTCTCGGCTTCGCCTTCGGCCTTGATCACAAGTTTGTTATAGGCGCTGCCGATCCATGCCTGGGCTTCGTACGAGGTTGCATTGCTACCGTTGCCGTGCGTCCACTCCAGGCGGTCCACCAGCACCGAGGCAAACAGGTGTTCGTCGGCCATGTGAAGCTGGCGATGCTCGCCCAGCGCGTACTTGCCGACGCCGAGCAAGTAGCCGCCCGAATAGGCATTCGGATCGCGCGCATCCGGCGGCGCACTGCCTCCCTGCATCTTCATGTCGCCATGATCCATGGCGGGCGGCGCGCTTCCGGCGTTACCGCCGTCCATGGTCTGAATGTCGCCGCTTTCGCCGCTGTCCATGGTCTGGATCTCGCCGCCATCCATGCCCTGCATCGATGACATCGAATCCGAAGTGGTCGCGCTGGCCACGTTGGCAGATGAGGCAGCGTGCGACGCGTGGTCCGCGTGCGAATGCTGCGCCCATGCGGCGCCCATGCTGACGGAGAGAAGCGCCGCCGCGAGCAGCGTCAGTGTGAGTGGGTTGCGTGCTTTCATCATGCCACCACCACTTCACGGAACATGCCCATGTCCATATGCATCATCAAGTGGCAGTGCCATGCCCAGCGTCCGAGTGCATCGGCGGTCACGAGGAAGCTGATGCGTTGCGCGGGCTGCACGGGAATCGTATGACGACGGGCCTGGAACGTGCCGTCGGGCGCCTCCAGTTCGCTCCACATGCCATGCATGTGCATCGGGTGGGTCATCATCGTGTCGTTGTGGAGAATCACCCGCAGGCGCTCGCCATGCTTGAAGAACACCGGGGTCGACTTGCCGTACTCCACGCCGTCGAACGACCACGTGTAGCGCTCCATATTGCCGGTCAGGTGCAATTCCACCTCGCGGCCCGGGCCACGGTGGTCCATCGGTCCACCGACCGTATGCATGTCCGCCAGTGTCAGCACCCGGCGCCCGTTGTTGCGCAGCCCGATACCTGGGTCATCGAGGTTGGTGCGCGCCATGTCCACGCGCATGTCGGTGCTCGGACCGTACTCGGTGCGCGCATGACGTGCCCGCGTGCTGGGTAACTTGAGCGAGTCGCCATGTGACATGCCACTCATCCCAGCCATGCCGGACATGCCGGACATATCGTGCTGGCTATGATCCATGGGCATCGCGCCGTGGTTCATCGCGCCATGATCCATCGCTCCGTGGTTCATGCTGCCCATCATGTCACCCATGGTGAGCCACTCCGCCTTGTCGAGCGCCGGTACCGGCGGCTGCAGGCCCTCGCGCACGGCCAGCGTGCCGCGCGCGAAGCCGGTGCGGTCCATCGACTGGGCGAAGATCGTGTGCGCGTCGTCGGACGGTTCCACCAGCACGTCGCAGGTTTCCCCCGGGCCGAAGCGGAATTCGTCGACCGTCACGGGCTCGATGTTCTGGCCGTCGACCTGTATCACCTTGAGCTTCAGGTCCGGAATGCGCACGTCGTAGAACGTGTTGCCTGCGCCGTTGACGAAGCGCAGGCGCACGCGCTCGCCGGGACGGAACAGCCCCGTCCAGTTGCCGGCAGGGGTGACGCCATTCATCAGGTACGTCAGCGTGGCGCCCGACAGGTCGGCCAGATCGGTCGGGCTCATCCGCATCTGGTTCCACATCTTTCGCTTCTCCAGCGCGGCGCCAAGCCCGTCGTTGGAGACGTCGCGGAAGAAGTCCACTACGGTGGGCTGGTTGTAGTTGTAGTAGTCGCTCTGGATCTTGAGCTTGGACATGACCCGCATCGGATCCTCGTCCGTCCAGTCGGACAGCAGCACCGCGTAGTCGCGGTCGGCACGCACTGGATCTTCGTCGCCGTCGATAATCAGGCTGCCGTAGACGCCGGTCATCTCCTGGAAGCCCGAGTGCGAGTGGTACCAATAGCTGCCGGTCTGATCCACCTTGAAGCGGTAGGTGAACGTCTCGCCGGGCGGAATGCCCGGGAAGCTGATACCGGGCACGCCGTCCATCTGATACGGCAGGATGATGCCGTGCCAGTGAATCGAGGTGGGCTCGTTCAGGCGATTGGTGACGCGGATCGTCACCGTGTCGCCCTTGCGCCAGCGCAACGTGGGGCCGGGAAGCATGCCGTTGATGGTGGTGGCCATGCCGGGCTTGCCCGTGAAGTTGACCGCCGACTCGCCGATCACGAGATCGAACTCCGTGCCACGCAGGACCGGGGCGGTGCCATTGCCCGTTGCAGCCTGCCCGCCCCCGGAACTGGCCCAGCCTCCGGACGACAATCCCCCGAGCGCGCCGAGCACACCCCCGGCGGCAAGACCCTGGACGAAGCGACGCCGGGACAACCCCGCCCGCACAGGCAAAATCAGATCGGCCGGAACGTTGGCTCGCATGCTGTCAATTCCTTCTCATCGTGAAATCGCGCCAGCAAAATGGCGCAGCGAGCACAGAGTAGTCAGGGCGCGGTAACCACCTAATGACCCAAAAATTACATTCCGGTAATGTCCGCGTCATGTTCGGACCGCGGCGTACACTTGCGGCGTTTTCCGGGCACGGGGCCCGGGTGCATTGGTTTGACGAGGACACGTATGAAGCTCCTGGTGGTCGAGGACGAAACCAAGACTGGCGAATACCTGAGGCAGGGCCTGACCGAGGCCGGCTTCATCGTGGACCTCGTGCATAACGGGCAGGACGGCCAGCACATGGCGCTGAACGAGTCCTACGACCTGCTGATCCTCGATGTGATGCTGCCCGATATCGATGGCTGGCGCATCCTGCAGAACATCCGGGCCGCCGGCAATCCCGTGCCGGTGCTGTTCCTGACGGCGCGTGACAGCGTCGCCGACCGCGTGAAAGGGCTGGAACTCGGCGCGGACGACTACCTCGTCAAGCCGTTCGCGTTCTCCGAACTGCTGGCCCGCGTGCGCACGCTGTTGCGCCGGGGTGCCGCGCAGGCACCGGTCGATCGTATTCAGATCGCCGATCTCGTGCTGGATCTGGCCCGACGCAGAGCCACGCGCGCCGGGCGCAGGATCGTGCTGACTGGCAAGGAGTTCGCGCTGCTGGAACTACTGGCCCGCCGCCGTGGCGAGGTACTGCCGCGTTCGCTGATCGCCTCGCAGGTCTGGGACATGAACTTCGACAGCGACAGCAATGTGATCGACGTGGCGATCCGCCGCCTGCGCGCGAAGATCGACGACGACTTCGACGACAAGCTGATCCAGACCGTGCGTGGCATGGGATACGTGCTGGAAGCGCCCGAGGATCTGGCCTGATGCGCGGCTATTCGTTGACCACGCGGCTGACCGCGCTGTTCTCGCTGACCTCGGCCTGCGTGCTGCTGGGGCTTGGCGTGCTGATCTTCACGGCCATGGACCGGCACTTCGCGGTGGAGGACTACGCGCTGCTGCGCGACAACATGCGCCTGGTCGAGAAGACCATCGCCGACAACACCGGTAGCACGCTGCCCACGCGCCTGGCGGACGCCTACCAGCATCACAGCGGACTCCTGGTCTATACGCGCGGTGCCAACGGTCAGGTGCACTACGCCACGCCGGATTTCGACTTTGCTGCAGCGCTGAAGACGTCGAATGAGGCATCGCGCAAGCATGTCGGCGATGACGACATCTTCCAATGGACGCAGGACGGCAAGACCTATCGCGGCATGCGTGCCACGGTGAACGCGGCGGGAGAGCGTACCGACGTGCTGCTGGGGATGGACACGGAGATCCACGAGCATTTCGTCCACGCCTTCCGCCGATCGCTGGTCTCGTATGTCGCGCTGGCTGTGCTGGCCAGCGGCATTTTCGGCTGGTGGGCCGCGCGCCGGGGTCTGGCGCCGTTACGCGCCATGGCCACGCGGGCAAAGGTCGTCACGGGAGACAAGCTCCATGAACGGATGCCGGTGGAAGCCGTTCCCGAGGAAGTGGCCAATCTCGCCGCCAACCTCAATGCGATGCTGGAACGCCTGCAAGATGATTTCCGCCGCCTGTCCGAATTCTCGTCCGATCTCGCGCACGAACTGCGCACGCCGCTGACGAATCTGATGACGCAGACGCAGGTGGCCTTGTCACAACCCAGGGACGCCGAGAAGTATCGGGAAATCCTGGCCTCCAACGCGGAAGAGCTGCAACGGCTGTCGCGAATGGTTTCGGACATGCTGTATCTGGCCAAGATGGAACACGGGCTCGACCTGCCGCACAAGGAAACCATTTCCATCGCGCAGGAAGCGGGGGCGCTGTTCGAGTTCTATGAGGCGCTGGCCGAGGACAAACAGGTGGCACTGCGCCTGCAGGGCGACGGCATCGTCGAGGGCGACCGCCTGATGCTGCGGCGCGCGCTGAGCAATCTGCTCTCCAACGCGCTGCGCCACACACCGCAGGCCGGCGCGGTGGTTGTCGAGGCGCACGCGGAAGGCGCCAGCGTGGTGGTGGCGGTGGAGAACGATGGGCCCGAGATTCCGGCCGAGTTGTTGCCTTCGCTGTTCGATCGGTTCTTCCGCGGTGACAAGTCGAGGCGGCGGCCCGAGTCGGACAGCGTCGGGCTCGGGCTCTCCATCACGCGCGCGATCATGACCGCGCACGGCGGCGGCATCTCGGTCCAGTCGGCGAACGGAAAGACCCGTTTCGTGCTGCGATTCCCGCCGCGGAGCGCGGAAGCCTGATCAGGCGCGCGCGACGCGCGCCTTGCTGCGTTCCAGCACTTCGAAGACCAGCATCCCGGCCGCCATGGCCAGCACGAAGCCGATGGCCTTCGGATAGCCTGCGCCCAACGCCACCAGCGCGGGGCCCGGGCAGAAGCCCGCCGTGCCCCAACCGATACCGAACAGCGCGCTGCCGATGACGAGCCTCGGCGTGATGACCGTATTCGTCGGCAGCTGCATGGGCAACCCGAGCAGCGAGTGCTGGCGGCGCTTGGCCAGCAGGAACGCCACCGAGCCAATCGCAATGGCGCCGACCATCACGAAAGCGAGCGAGGGGTCCCAACGCCCCGCCAGGTCGAGAAAACCCAGCACCTTGACCGGATTGGCCATGCCGGAAACCATCAGGCCGATGCCGAACAGCAGGCCCGCAAGCAGTGCGGTGATGGCGCTCATATCAGGCTCCGATCAGGTGATGGGTGACGAAAACGGTCAGAAAGCCTGCCGCCATGAAGGTCAGCGTGGCCACCAGCGAACGGATGGACCCACGCGAGATGCCGCAGACGCCGTGGCCACTCGTGCATCCGCCCGCGTAGCGCGTGCCGATCCCGACCAGAAAGCCCGCGACGAGCACCTCGCCCCAGCTTGCCTGGATATCGGCCTTGGCCGGCATCCCGAACAGCGCGGCAAGTACCGGGGCGCCGATCAGCCCTATCAGGAAGGCCACCCGCCACGTCATGTCGCGGCGCGGCAGGCTCAGCAGCCCGCCCAGGATGCCGCTGATGCCCGCGATCCGCCCATTGAACAGCACCAGCACGGCTGCAGCCACGCCAATGACGATGCCCCCGGCCAGGGACAGGCCCGGGGTGAAATTGCCAAGATCGATCAGCAGCATGTTCGCTCCTCAGGAATTCGCGCAGAACTGTTCGTACAGCACGGCCATGACAGCGAGTGCCTGCTCGCTGGCCACGGCATAGATGATGTTCTTGCCCTCGCGGCGCGTGGCTACCAGACCGTTTTCACGCAGCACGGCAAGCTGTTGGGACAACGTGGGCTGGTGAATGCCGAGCCGCGCCTCCAGTTCGCCCACCGACAGTTCGCCCTGTGAAAGCTGGCACATCAGCAGCAGGCGGTCAGGATTGGCCAGCACCTTGAGCAGCGCGCAGGCGTCCGCGGCTGCACTTTGCAGGCTGACGAGGTCGATGGAGGAATGGGTCTGGTTCATGGGCCGGTGCCGGTATGCGCCGATATAGGCCCCGGTACGGGCCGGGCCGGGCATCAATTGCGGGAATTATAGTCTATAAAAATATAGATTGTTAACGGGTACCCGGCAGACTTGCAGCGTCTGCCGGGGCGTTACCGCTCAGTCGTCAAAGTCCCACATGCGATGGAGATCGAGCTTCAGACGGGTATCCGACTCGAGCACGTCGACAGTGGCCAGGCGCTCCGCCAGCATGGCGTCGGCCAGGTTTCGACGCACGACGATCAGCTCCTGCAAGCCAGATTCGCCGGCGCGATACGCGCGCGTTGCGCGATCCGACGCCGTCCGTTGCAGCGTCGCAGCCTCGGTCTGGGCCGCTGCCGCCGCGCGCTTGCCGGACAGGTTCCGGTACAAGACGTCGAACTCCGCACCCAGGCGTTGCTCGACACCCAGCCGCTTCCGCGCGGCCGCCTCGGCATCCGCCGCAGCCGCCACTGCGTTAGAGCGGCGATACGCCGAGCCAAGCGGCATCGACACGCTGACCCCGAGAATCCGCTCTGCGCCGCCGCGTTCCACCGTGACGAACATGCCGACGGTCGGGTCCGGCTTGCGGTCCAGATCCGATCGTTTGGCCTGCTGCAATGCATGGGCTTCTTCCGCCATCGCCAGCAGGTATTCATGGCTGTCCTGCACGTAGATGCCGCGTAACTGCTCGGCCGGCTCCTGCGGAGGCTGCGGCAGCGCGATGCGAACGGGTGCCGGCGCCGGTTGACCCAGCATCGGGAAACGCGCGCGCAACTCGGCGAGCGATGCCGACTCGGTGGCCTGGGCGGTGGCCACCGTTGCACGTGTGCGCGCCAGTTCTGCCGCTGCCAGTTCCGCGTCGAGACGCGCGGCGTCACCCACCTGCACGCGCCGCGTCGTCATGGCTGCGAGGTCCGCCGCCGCGCGCGCATTGTCCTCGGCGGCCACGCGGGCCTGCCCAGCCCGAATTGCGGCGATCCAGAGGCTCAGGATCTGACGCGATGTTTCGTGCTTGGCGTCCTTGACCGAGAGGTTGCCGGCCTCGGTCGCGAGATCGGCCAGGGCGCCGTCGGCCTCCGCCTTGCCCCAGAGACGCAGCGGACGCTCGATTGCAATCTGGCCTTCGGGATAGCGCTCTGAGGGCTCGCGTACCTGCCGGCCCTGGCCGATCACCCGGACAACCGTTTCCGCCGTGCCCGCGCGCGTGCCTGCGGCGCGTGCCGTCGTGGCATCCCGCCGCGCTTCAGCCGTGAGCACGTCAGGCGCTCGCGCAACGGCCTCGCGCACTGCCGCCTCTGCAGGCAGGTACGACTGCGCGTCCTGCGCGAAGACGGCACCATTCGAGAGCAACGCGGCTCCTATCATCGCCAACGTGATGTTTCGCATTGCCGGCTTCATTGCATCTCTCCCTTGGCAGACGGACGAAGGCCAGGCACGCCGAAACGTTCGAACAACAGCGGCAGCAGGAGCAGCGTCAGCGCGGTGGATGTCACCAGTCCGCCGGACACGACAATCGCCAGCGGCCGCTGGATTTCAGAACCCGGGCCGGAGGCCAGCAGCAGCGGAATCATGCCGAGTGCCGCAATGCACGCGGTCATCAACACGGGCCGCAAGCGATCGCGCACGCCGACGCGCACGGTGGTGGCCATATCGTGCCCTTCGTCCAGCAACGCATTGAAGTGCGACACCAGCACCACGCCGTTGAGCACCGCGATGCCGAGCAGCGCGATAAAGCCCACCGACGCCGGCACGGACAGGTACTCGCCCGAGATCCGCAATGCGGCAATGCCACCGACCAGCGCGAACGGAATATTGGCGATGATCAGCACCGCCTGACGCACCGACCGGAACGTCAGCATCAGCAGCAGGAAGATCGCGCCCAGCGCCAGCGGCACCACCAGCGCGAGACGGGCCGCCGCGCGTTGCTGGTTCTCGAACTGGCCACCCCATACGATGCGCAGACCCTTGAGCGACGCAAGCTGATTCACCGCGGTTTGCGCTTCCTGCACGAAGCCAGCCAGATCGCGCCCACTCACGTTGACCTGGACCACGGCAAAGCGCGCCCCGTCCTCATGGTTGATGCGGACCGGTCCGTCGATGCGGTCGATACGCGCGAGCGACGTCAGTGGCCATACCTTGCCATCGGGCGCCGTCACCAGCAGACCCGTGAAGGCATCCGGCACCTGCCGCAGCCCCGGCCCGCCGCGCAGGATCAGGGGCGTGCGGACGATGCCTTCCGGCACCACGCCGATGCGGTCGCCTTCCACCAACGCGCGCAGTTGCGCCTGCAATGCGTCGCCGCTGAATCCGGCCTGCCCGGCCGCGGCCCTGTCGATCACTACGTTCATGTACTGCACGCCGCTGTTGCTCGGTGCGATCACCTCGGCCACGCCGTTGATCTTGCGTACCGTTGCGGCGATGGCGGTAGCGGCGTTGTCGATGGACGCAAGGTCGTTGCCGAATATCTTGATGGCCACATCGCCCCGCGTGCCGGTCAGCATCTCGGAGACGCGCATCTCGATTGGCTGCGTGAAACCGTAGACCACGCCCGGGAAGCGCTCCATCACCTTGCGGATCGATTCCGCGATATCGTCCTTGGTTCCGCGCCACTCGTCCTTCGGCTTGAGCACCAGGAAAGTGTCGGTCTCGTTCAGCCCCATCGGGTCCAGTCCCAGATCGTCCGACCCGGTACGCGCCACCACCGAGCGGATTTCAGGCACTTCCTTGAGCAGCGCCCGCTGGACACGCTGATCCAGCTCGAGCGATGCCGCCAGCGATACGGATGGCGCCTTCTGCAACTGCACGATCAGGTCGCCCTCATCCATGCTCGGCATAAACGTCTTGCCAACGGACACATACAGCCCGACCGCCAGCAACAACGCCGCGCCGGCCACCCCGAATACGGCGCGGCGATGCGCAAAACACCACTGCTGCAGCCGCGCAAACCCCGCAGCCACCTTGCGCATCATCCACGGCATCTCGTCCGCGTGGGCCTTCAGCACCAGCGACGCCAGCGCCGGCACCACCGTGAAGGCAATCACGATCGACGACGCCAGCGCCAGCACGATGGTCAGCGCCACCGGCGAGAACAGCTTGCCTTCCAGCCCCTGCAGCGACAGCAATGGCAGGAACACGATGGCGATGATCGACACCCCGGCCAGCATCGGCGTCGCCACCGATGTCACGGCGTGCCGGATAGCGGCGCCGCGCAGATCACTACGCGCTCCATGCTTCTCCTCGCGAGCCAGCGCCGTCTCGATGTTCTCCACCACCACCACGGCAGCGTCCACCAGCATGCCCAGCGCGATGGCCAGGCCACCCAGGCTCATCAGGTTGGCGGTGAGCCCGACGTAGCGCATCAGCAGGAAGGTCGCCAGGATCGACAGTGGCAGCGTGGCCGCCACCACCAGCGCAGCGCGCACGCCTCCGAGAAACAGGTACAGCAGCAGCACCACCAGCACGCTGGCTTCGATCAACGCGCGCACCACCGTGTTGGCCGCACGCGATACCAGCTCGCCACGGTTGTAGAACACGTGGGTCGTCATACCCTTGGGCAAGTCGGGCGCCAGCGCATCGAGTCGCGCCTGCACGGCATCCACCAGCTTGCGGGCATCGGTACCGCGCAGGCCGAGCACGAGGCCCTCGACCACTTCGCCGCGCCCGTCCTGCGTCACCGCGCCGTTACGCGTGGCTTCACCGAGCTTGACCGTGGCGACATCTCCGACGGTCACCGCCGCAGCATCCGCCATGCCCTGCCCGGACTCGACCACGATCGTGCGCAGATCGTCGACACCACGCACCCCGCCTTCCACCCGCACGACCCAGTGCTCGTCGCCCTGCTCCAGCCGGCCCGCGCCGTCGTTGCGGTTATTGGTGTCGAGCGCGTCGCGCAGCTGTTGCAGCGTCACGCCCCGGGCGCGCAGCCGCGCGGGATCGGGAATCACTTCGTAGCTGCGGACCTCGCCACCGAGCGAGTTGACATCGGCCACGCCCGGCACAGTACGCAGCGCGGGGCGGATCACCCAGTCGAGCACGCGCCGCCGGTCCGCCAGGCTGTAGCCATCGCCATCGACGGTGAACATGAACATCTCGCCCAGCGGCGTGGTGACGGGCGCGAGCCCCCCGACTGCCGATGACGGCAAATCGCGCGCGATACCTGCCATGCGCTCCGACACCTGCTGGCGTGCCCAGTAGACGTCCACCCCTTCCTCGAAGTCGACCGTGACATCGCTGATGCCGTACTTCGACACCGAGCGGACGATCGTCTTGTGCGGAATGCCCAACAACTCCTGCTCGATCGGCGTGGAGACGCGCTGCTCTACCTCCTCGGGCGTCATGCCCGGCACCTTCAGCACCACCTTGACCTGCGTGGGCGAGATATCAGGAAACGCGTCGATAGGCAGGTTCAGATAGGCCCACGCCCCGGCCGCCGCCAGCACGCAGGCGGCGATCAGCACCAGCGGGCGCTGCCGCAGGGAAAAATCAATCAGACGGCCTACCATCACTGGTCTCCCGTCAGGATGCCCTTGAGCGCCCCAATGCCGGTGACCGCCACGCGAGCGCCGACAGGTAGCCTGGTCCGGACGACGGCAGTGGCGTCGTCGGTGCTGTCGATCTCGACGCGGTGGAACGTAAAGCCCTTGTCAGTGGCCAGGAATACGCCGGGCACCCCCTGCCAGTACACCAGCGCAGCGGCCGGAATCCGCACGCGGCCGGGCGCGCCGGACCCATCCGTGGCGCCGCGCAGCACCAGCGTGACGTTGATGTTCTCGCCCGCGCGAAGGTTGCCGCGCCGCTCCAGCGACGCCCGCACGCGCACGCCGGCGGTGCCATCGCCTGTCGGCGCAATACCGATCACCTTGCCGCTGGCGCCGCGCGGCTTGATGTCCACGGTATCGCCCAGCGACGGCACGGGAATGTCGCGGCCAACCAGCAGGTCCAGTTCCACCGCGTCGGGATCGACGATCCGGAACAGCGGCGCGGCGGCGTCCACGCGCGCGCCGGGAACAGCATTGACCTCGGACACCACGCCGGAACGATTGGCTACCAGTTGCGCCTCGCCGCCCGCGCCCGTGAAAGCGATGCCCGCCGAGGCCAGCTCGGCACGCCGTGCCTTGACCATCGCCGCCGCCTCGGTCGCGCGGGCCTCGGTGGCCTGCAGACGGCTGTTCGCGATGATGCCGTCGTCGAACAGCAGCTTGTCACGGGCCAGCGATTTCTGGGCGAGGTTGACCTGCGAGTTGGCTTCCGTCAGCGCGCGGCTGGCTTCGAAAAGCTGCGGACTGGCGAACGTCGCCAGAGCCTCCCCACGCCGCACGGTCTGACCGACCGCCACGATCACGCGCGGCACGATCCCCGCGTAGGGCGCTGCCACGACGTACTGGGCGTCGGGCCGGAAAACGACCCGCGCGTGCGTGCCAACCTCCAGGTTTGCCGACGCCTGGACAGGACTGAACCGCACGCCCAGCGCCCGCGCCTGGTCGGCGGACAGTGGCACCGGCTGCATCGCCGGCGGGTTGGTGGACTGGGCAAACGACTGCCCGACAAGAAACACGGCCGACGCGATAGCCGCGCCGATCCTGGGGAACCGGGAAAAGACCATACATGACTCCAGAATGCGAAACCCGCGCGGGCCCGCTCTCGAATCAGGGCGCGCGCGAACATGCCGGCGGACTGCCGGCCGGTGACATCAGGAGAAGATGGGGGGAGCTTGGGCTGGTGGTGGCCATCCAACACGACTGGACCATCGGCCACGCGGTGATGCTGGCCGCCAGGCACGGCGCGGCGTGACGTAGACCGCGAGCGCGGCCAGCAGGACAAACGTCAGAACAGACGCGCCAAGCACGGCAGCGGCCTGGAGCAACAGGGAAAAGGAAAGCGGCCCGATGGCGGTTTCGACATCGACCTCGAAGGGCTCGCGATGAGAGCCAAAGGCGTGGTGATGGTGGTCGCCATGCCTGCTCAAATCCTCGAAACGCGAATGAGAATCGACTGATCTGGACGGCGACGTATGCACGTGCAGGCCAGTCTGGTTGGGAGTACCGATATGGCCGTGCAGGAGCGGGGTCAGCAACTGCGCCAATACGATGATCAGCAGCAGCGCGCCCCGGAGCGGGATGCTCGCGGTCGCACGTGTCATGACGGTGGATTGTAGCCGATGCGGCTTGCATCCACATCGGTGGAAGGCGGTGCGTTTTTAACTCAACCAGGTTAGCAGAGATACGGGTCGATCGACTCGTAGTGCTTGTCTTAACGCTGGCTTAAGACTGGCTTGGTTCTTCGCGCGACCAAGGTCCTTGCTGTCGATGGTGTTTCCACCACAGACATAGGAAGAATCCTAGAAACGGTTGACCCTTCCCATGACGAGTCATACACTCGCCGACAGAAATTTATCGGCACCGGGTCAGCCGAACATATATAGAAAAAGGAGCACACATGGGACAACCCTGCCCCACGGTGCAACATGGTCACGTGCGTACACGCGGACTGTTTCGGGATATCGGGTTCACTGGGGAGGACGCGCGCACGCGCGGGTCGTCGCGTGGCTTCACGCTGATCGAAGTCATGATCACGGTCGCCATTATCGGCATCCTCGCCGCCATCGCGTTTCCCAGCTACCAACGTTACGTCGTCAGGGGCAACCGCGCCGCGGCCGAGGCATTCGTCCTCGAGGCCGCGAGCCTGCAGGAACGCTACCTGGTCGACAATCGCGCCTACGCCACGACCCTTTCCGCGCTTGGCCTCGCTGCCTTGCCTGGTTCGATCTCGCCCAACTATCAGGTCACTCTCACCGTGACGGCCGCGCCTCCGGCCTACGTTTTCACCGCTACCCCGATCAATACCCAGCTTGCCCTGGACACCGACTGCGGCGTGCTGACGCTGAACAATACCGGCGACAAGACGGCCGCCGGCGTGGCACCCACCTCCTGCTGGAAATAGGCCATGCCGAACCTCTCGCCAACCTTGCCGGCGACGCAGCGCGCGGCCGGCTTCACGTTGATCGAGCTGATGGTCACCGTCATCGTGCTGGTGATCGTCGTCTCCATGGCCGCGCCGTCCATGAGCCAGTTGATCTCGTCGCAACGCACCCGTAACGCCGCTGCCGACCTGGCCTCCGCCTTGACCCTGACGCGCAGCGAAGCCGTCAATCGCAGTGCCACCACGACGATGACGGCATCCGGCACCGGCGGGTCATGGACCGGTGGCTGGGCCGTGGCGGCCGGCACCGCCCGGATTCGCGGCTATGGCCCGTACGACGGCATCACCATTACCGCAAGCAGCGGAAGCTCGCTGGCCATCGGCAATGATGGCCGCCCCATTGCTGGCACCCAGACATTCCAGGTGGCGCCATCCACCAATGCGACCAGCGCCACGACTCTCTGCGTCCAGTTGGGCGGCACCGGGCGCGTGACCACCGTGAACGGAACTTGCACATGATGAATCGCATGCACCGCACACAAAGGCCGCGCCGCCAGCGCCCGGGAATCGGCCTGGCATCACAGCGTGGCGCCACCATGATCGAGGTGCTGGTCTCCGTCGTGATCCTGCTGATCGCGCTGCTCGGCACGGCCGGGCTGATTGCGCGCTCGGGACAGACCGAGATGGAGTCTTACCAGCGCGCGCAGGCACTCACGCTGCTGAAAGACATGGTGGCGCGCATTAACGCCAATCGTCAGGCTGCCCCCTGCTATGCCAGCGGCAGCACCATGACCGTGATGGGCAACGCCACCGTCGCGCCACCGGTGTGCACGGGCGTGAGCAATGCCCAACTGGGCACGGCCACGGCCGATCTCGCCGCATGGAACACCGCGCTGCAGGGTAGCGCCGAGAGCAGCAGCAGCGGCACGGCGGTCGGCGCCATGATCGGCGCGCTTGGCTGTATCGAATCGATCGATGCCACCAACCAGATCTACCGCGTCACGGTGGCATGGCAGGGGCTGGCGCAAACCGTGACCTCCTCGTTGCCATGCGGTGCGGGCTCGTTCGGCAACGACGCGAACCGCCGCGCCATCAGCGTAACGGTCCGCATCGGAGTCCTGTCATGACGCGGGCGCATCATGCAGCCGCGCTGCGCCTGAGGGGCCGGCAACGCGGTTTCTCGCTGGTCGAGCTGATGGTGGCCATCACGCTCACCCTGATCATCCTGACCGCACTTTCGGCGCTCTTTCTCAATACCAGCACGACACGCAACGAGTTCGCCAACAGCGCGGACCAGATGGAGAACGGCCGGTACGTGCTCGACACGATGACCCGCGAGCTCGAGCTTGCGGGTTTCTTCGGCCCGACCAACCTCTCCACCAAGGCGCAGGTTTCGAGCCCTGATGTCTGCGCCACCGATCCCAGCGCGCTCGGCTTCTCGGGGTCGCCTGTCACGATGCCGCTTGGCGTGCAGGGCTTCGCGCCCGGCACCGTCGCGCCGTGCCTGTCGAATCTGCTGGCAAGCTCCGAGATCCTGGTGGTTCGGCGCGTGTCGACCACGCCGGTCAGCGCCGCGGTAACCGGCACACCGTATCTGCAGGCGTCCTATTGCGCGAGCGACACGTCGCAGATGGTCTTCGGCGCCAGCGCCGCGCAGTTCACCTTGCGCACCAAGACCTGCGACAACACCGTGCCGTCTGAGCTGCGCCAGGCGACGGTCCGCATCTATTACCTTGCCGGATGCGACCAGTGCAGCGGCAGCGGAGACGGCGTGCCGACGCTGAAAATGGCCGAGCTAAGTAACGGCGCATTCCAGATCCAGTCGGTGGCCGTCGGCATCCAGGACATGCATCTGATCTACGGGGTCGATCTGGATAACAACGGCGCGCCCGACTGCTACGTGGCAGACCCCGGTAGCAACAATGCCGCGCAGTGCACGACAGTGACGACTTACGACTGGAGCACGCCACTGACCAACTGGAAGAACGTGACCGCCGTCCGGATCGGCGTGCTGGCCCGTACCTCGCGCACGACGAACGGCTGGACGGACACGCGTACCTACGACCTCGGTCGCGCGCAAGCGGCTGGCCCTTTCAACGACAGCTACAAGCGTCACATCTACGCGCAGACGGCCCGCCTGATCAACGTCGCGGGGAACAGGGAATGAAGATGCACCGGACACGACGCCGACAATCCGGCGCAACGCTCCTGATCACGATGATCTTCGTCGTGATCTTCCTGCTGCTGGTCATCTCCCTGGTGAGCACCGGCATCGTCAATACCAAAGTGACGGCCAACCAGCAGCACAACGTCGAAGCGGTCAGCGCGGCGCAGCAAGGCATCGAGCAGGTCATCAGCCAGGACTTCACGTCCGCGCCGGTCGCCACCACCGTCCCCGTGGATGTGAATGGCGATGGCAAGGCGGACTACACCGCGCAAGTGGCGACGCCGGTTTGCCAATCGAGCACCACGATCACGAACACGCAACTCGACGTCACCAATCCAGATGACGTGGCGTGCTTCGTCGGCAACGGTAACAACAACACCGGCATCATCGATGCCACCGGCGGTAGCGGAGGCAACTCGCTCTGCAACACCACGCAATGGGATGTCAGCGCCACCGTGAACGACACAGGCTCCACCAACGCCAATGCAACGCTCCATCAGGGCATCGCGGTACGAGTGCCCTACGGTACCGCCTGTCCCTGATCAACAACGCAGCTGCCTTTCAATTCGCCGCTCCAGGAACCGCTCATGCGCAAATCCGCCCCTCATCTCGCGCTCGCTGGCTGCCTCGCGATGGCCATCTCGCTGCCGGCCTCGGCCGAGGACATCGACCTGTACACGGGTCTCCAGCCGGAGGCTGGCAAGCCCAACGTCCTGATCGTGCTCGACAATGCGTCAGCCTGGAATGCCTCGGCGAATTTCACATGTTCCACGTCAGGCGTGGTGTCGAGCAATAACGCGAACACCGATGCGGGTGCCGAGCAGTGCGCGCTGTACAACGCCGTCTACTCGATTCTGAATAGCCAAACGCTACTCGGCAACATCAACCTCGGCATCATGATGTTCGGCGACAGCAAGAACTTCGGCGGCATCATGAAGTTCCCGTCCACGGCGCCGTACAAGCTGCCGCTGATGGACGCCACCGGCGTCAATAACTTCCTCACGTACGTCAAGACAATCGACCGAACTGGCGACAGCGCCGGCAACTCGCAGGTCGCCGGGGCGATGCAGGAAGCCTGGGCGTACTATGCCGGCCAGCAGGGCCTGTCCGGCATCACCTATAAGTCGCCGATCGACAACCCATGCCAGCGCAACTTCGTCATCTACATCGCCAACGCGGTCAACAACGGCAAACCCGGTGACACCGGACAGAATGCCATCAACAGCCTGACGAACCAGGCCAAGGCGAGCGCCGCGCAACTGCAGCAGATCGTGCTGCCATCGGCCACCAACAAGTACCAGGCCAACTGGGCTGACGAGTGGGCACGGTTCAACTACCAGACCAATCTGTCGGCCAGCTCGACCGACCATCAGAACATCGTCACCTATACGATCGGCGTGACCGACGGGAGCAACCCCGACTACCTGCAACTGACCAAGAGCATGGCCAGCAACGGCGGGGGCAAGTACTCCGAAGTCAAGCTCGGGGATCCAAACGGGCTGGCCGACGCCCTGATGGCCATCTTCAACGAAGTGCAGGCGGTCAACAGCGTGTTCGCCTCGGTCAGTCTTCCGGCTTCGGTCAATGCGCAGGGCCAGTTCCTGAACCAGGTCTACGTCGGGATGTTCCGCCCCGACGCGACCGCCGCGCCGCGCTGGATGGGGAACCTGAAGCAGTATCAGGTGGGCTATGACACCAACGGCAACCTGGTCCTGCAGGATGCCAAGGGTGCCAGCGCCATCAGCAACGCCCAGACCGGCTTCATCTCGCCCAACTCCGTCAGCTTCTGGACGGCGGAGCCACCCCAGTCCTATTCCAGTGCTGGATACGGTCCCAACATGACGACCTGGCCGTCCGGTGGCTACTGGCAGAACAGTCCGTCTGGCACTGGCTGGCAGTTCGATTCGCCAGACGGCGAAATCGTGGAAAAAGGCGGCGTGGCGGAAATGATGCGCGCGCAATGGCTGGGCGATCAGACTTCCCGCAGGCTGCTGACATGCAATGGCGTGGGCACGTGTTCCGCATCGGGTGGCGTTAGCGCCCTGACGAGCTTCGATGCCAACAACAAGTGGTTGACTGGCACGAGTGGGCTGGCAGCCCTTAACGTCAACGCCACGACGGATACCACCAACACGAACGTGATCCAGGCCCTCCCGTCCACCGAGGTGCCTAACCTGATTGCCTGGGTGCGCGGCCAGGACATGACCCCTGCCAGCACCAGCACTAGCACCAGCGGCAGCAGTGGCAGCAGCGGGAATGGAAACGGAAACGGGAATGGCAAGAACAACGGCAGCAGCGGTTCCGGCACCACGACCACCACGACAACGACCATGGCAGGCGCGGAAGCGGAACTCGGACCGGGGGCACCGGTAACCGTCCGCTCGTCGATCCACGCCGACGTGCTGCACTCGCGCCCCGCTGTGGTCAACTATGGCGGCTCCATTGGTGTCGTGGTCTACTACGGCACGAACGATGGTGTCTTCCACGCCGTCAACGGCAATCGCACCCAGGGCATTGGCGCCACGCGTGCCGGGGGCGAAATCTGGGGCTTCATCGCGCCCGAGTTCTTCGGCAAGCTCAATCGTCTCTACCAGAACACGCCGGAAATCAAGCTCTCGACCACGCCGGCTGGCATCACGCCGACGCCGCTGCCGCGCGACTACTTCTTCGATGGCAGCACGACGGTCATGCAGGATCTCCGCGATCCGAACAACCCGCACGTCATGATCTTCCTGACCGCACGACGTGGCGGTAGCCTGGTCTACGCACTCGACGTGACCGATCCGACCAACCCGCAGTTTGTCTGGCGGCTCAGCAACACTGACCTCGCCGAGATGGGCCAGACCTGGTCGCAGCCCAAGGTGATGCGCGTGCGCGGCAATGCGAACCCCGTCATCGTCATGGGCGCGGGCTACGACCCTGCCGAGGATAGCGACCCGTCCCCGGGCGTCAATACGATGGGGCGCGGCCTGATCATGGTGGACGCCTACAAGGGCAACATCGTCTGGTCCGCGCAGCCGTCCTGTGCTGGCGTCACAACGCCATGCCTGGCCGTATCCGGCATGACCCGCGCGATTCCTTCCGACGTCACGCCGCTCGATCGCAACGGCGATGGCTATGTGGAGCGCGTGTACGTGGGCGATGTAGGCGGCAATGTCTGGCGCGCCGATTTCGAAACCGCTGCCGGCAATGCGCCCACCGCCTGGACGGTCACGAAGCTTGCGGCCCTGGGCGGCGGCGCAGGTACGAACAATGCTCGCAAGTTCTTCTATCCGCCTGATGTCGTCTCGACGAATGGATACGATGCGATCTCGCTTGGCTCCGGCGACCGCGAGCATCCTCTCTACTCGGCGTCCACCGCACCCGGCACCGCATACAACGTGGTCAACCGCCTCTACATGCTGAAGGACACCAACACCACTGGCATGTCGACGTCGTGGAGCCCGATCACGGAAAGCAACCTGTTCGATGCCACGGCCACGACCTACGATGGCAGCAAGTCGGGCTTCTTCATCACACTGATCAACCCGGGCGAAAAGGCGGTGAACGCACCGCTGACCGTCGCGGGCTATACGAACGTAGGCACCAACACGCCTTCCGTGCCGGTCGCCGGCGCTTGCTATCCGAACCTTGGCACCGCGCGTAGCTATTCCTACAACTTCCTGACCAGCATCGGCCAGAACACGAACCGCTACATCGTGCTGGACGGCGGCGGCTTCCCACCGTCGTCGGTGTTCGGCCTGATCACTGTCAGCACGGGCGGCAACTCCGTCGTCACGCCAGTGCTGCTGGGCGGCGGCAATCAGACCGCCACCGGTGGCGGCGATGCGAAATCGGGGCTCGGCGTGCAGAAAGTGAAGCCCACCGGCCTTGGCAAGCGCAAGCGTATCTACTGGTACGGCGAGGTCGACAAGAAGTAGCCTTGTCGAGGCGCGGCGGCTGTTACGAATGGTTGCAATCCCCGGACTCGGTCAATCTACCGCCGAGCCTAAGATTCGGGCAACAAGCCCCGAGGGAGAGCCGCCATGAAAGCAGTCGCCCGCGCAACACTGATTGCCGTACCGTTCGTCTCGATGCTGACCGCGTGCGGCGGTGGCGGAGATGGCAGCAGCGGCAGCAATAGCGGCACTACCGGCAACGGTACCTTGCAGGTCTCGATGACCGATGCCCCCGCCTGCGGCTTCGACCATGTCTTCGTCACGGTCAACAAGGTCCGGGTGAACACCAGCAGTTCCGCCGGTGACAATGATGCCGGCTGGACCGACATCACGATGGCCTCCCCCCAGAAGATCGACCTGCTCACGCTGACCAACGGCGTGCTGGCCGACCTGGGCCGCGCCCCGCTTCCCGCGGGCCAGTATCAGCAGATCCGACTGGTGCTTGCAGCCAACCAGGGCAACACACCCGCCAACTCCGTGGTGGTCAGCGGCACCACCACCGAGCAGCCGCTGGACACGCCAAGCGCCACGCAAAGCGGGTTCAAGATCATCCAGCCGTTCACCGTGCAGCCGAACACGCTGGCGGACCTGGTGCTCGACTTCAACGCGTGCAAATCGATCGTCCAGCGCGGCAACGGCACGTACAGTCTCAAGCCGGTGGTCACCGCGATCCCGATGGTCGTCAGCGGCTCGATCACGGGTAACGTCGCGATGGCGCAGGCCGGCGCACAAGTCTTCGCGGAACAGAATGGACAAGTCGTCCGCGGCACGGTGGCCGACGGCAACGGGCAATTCGTGCTGTCGCCGCTGGTGCAGAGTTCGACCAATGGCACCTACGACGTGGTGATCGTGGATAACCAGGTACCCACGGGCCATGCCACCGGCATCATTCGCTCCGTGCCGGTGACGGCCACGCAGACCACGACGATCTCCACTGCCGGGGCACCGTTCACGCTACCGACCTCGGCCACCAACACGGCTGCCGGCACGACCACCCCGGCCGCGCAGGCGTCGCTGCGAGCCTTGCAGACGATCGGATCGGCATCCTACGAGATCACCTCCACGAACGCGAACCTGGACACCGGCGCCTATTCGCTGGCACTTCCCGCAGCGGCCCCGCTGGTGGGCACGTATGGCACCCCTCTGCCGATCACACTGCAGAGCATCACCGCCGTGGCAGGCAAGTACTCGATTCAGGCCACCTCCGCGGCGGGCGCCACGCAGAGCACCCCGGTGAATGTCTCCTCGGGCAATCAATCGGGCATCGACTTCAGCTTCTAGTCGATCTGGATAGTCGCCAGTCGCTCGGCCGGGCCCGCAAACGAGAAGGGCCCGGTTCATTGCAACCATTCGTAACAAGGCCCCGGTGCGATAGACAAGAAATATCATGCCGTGACATGACATCAGGCCGCCAGACGATCACGCCGGTGCCGGATCCGCGTACTCGTCGTGCCGCTTCCACCATGGACCCGCCTCGTTGCGCCCTCTCGGCGCGCGGTCGAGCCACTGGTACATCCCCCACAAGCCATCCAGCCCGCGCGCGTACGTCGAGTAGGTGTGATAGATGACGTCGTCTTCGATCACGAATGCGCTCAGGCCTGGCAAGTCTCGCGAGAACGTGGCGGCGTCCGTGCCGCAGGTCGCTGCGAACTTCTTGAGCGGTTCGGGCGGCTCGGCCGTGTCCAGCTTGCGCCGCCCGCGCTCGTAGTTGTATTCGGTATCGCCGGTACGCTGCTGCGCCTCGGTCATCGAGACATTGAAGTCGAAGTTGAAATCGCTGCTGGACGATGACGCCCAGGGGAACGTCCAGCCCATCCGGCGCTGGTATGCCAGCAGCTTGTCGAGCGGCGCGCGCGAAGCCGCCCAGAGCATCACGTCGTGATTGGCCAGGTGGATCGCAAAGCCGTTGAAGCTATCGGCAATCGACGAGCAGGATGGGCACCCGGCCCTGTAGTCGGGGCCGAACATGAAGTGGTAGACCAGCAGTTGCGATCGCCCCCGGAACAGGTCCGACAGCGATGCGCTGCCCTGCTCGGTATCGAACCGGTATGCCTTGTCCACGCGCACCCATGGCAGTGCCTGACGCAGGCGCGCCAGTTCGTCGCTGCGGCGCGTCAGTTCTTTCTCCGCCTTGAGCAGATCGAGCCGCGCGGCCAGCCATTGTTCGCGCGTCCCGGTGGAATGTGTGGTCATCGTCGCTCCCTCCAATGCAGTAGGTATCCCTGTGCTAGATTAGGCGCCTCCATCGCCACTGCGGGAGTGACAAATATGTCGGGATTCGGATGGACTCGCTGATCACGGCCGCAGCGTTGGCGCTTTCGGCCGGCGATCCGCTTGGCGCGCTCAATCGCGTGGCCCTGCGCGACGATCCCCCTGCACTCGCGCTGCGCGGCATCGCCATGGCGCAGCTTGGCGAATTCGCCCGCGCCAAGGCACTGCTACGAAGCGCCGCACGCGCCTTCGGCGCGAAGGAGGCGGTCTCCCGGGCGCGATGTATCGTTGCCGAGGCGGAAGTCGCACTGGCCTCGCGTGACCTGGGCTGGCGGACCAAATGGCTCGATGCGGCGCGCGTCACGCTGGAGGCGCATGGCGACCACGCCAATGCCGCCTGCGCACGCTATCTGGAGCTTCGCCGTCAGTTGCTGACCGGACAGCTCGACGTGGCCGAGCAAGCGCTGGACGCCATCGATCCCACGGTCTTGCCACCGGCACTGCGGGCAGCCCACGAACTGGTTGTCACCGGTGTTGCCATGCGGCGGCTGCGCACACAGGAGGCCCGCATGGGATTGGTCCGCGCCGAGGCCTTCGCGCGCGATGCCGGCATCCCCGCGCTACTCGCCGAGGTCCAGAGTGCCGCAGCGCAACTCGATGCGCCGGCGGCCCGCCTGATCGCCCGTGGTGACACCCGATCCATTGGGCTCGATGAGGTGGCGTCGCTGCTGGCTTCTCCCACGCTCGTGGTCGACGCGTGCCGCCTGGCCGTGAGCGAGGCTGGCACGGTGGTCTCGCTGGCGTCGCGCCCGGTGCTGTTCGCGCTGGCTCGCACGCTGGCGGAGGCATGGCCCGACGATGTCGCGCGCGACACGCTGATCGCGCACGCCTTCCGCACCCGTCATGCCGACGAAACGCTGCGCGCGCGACTGCGAGTGGAAATCGGCCGATTGCGTGCGGTGCTGAGCCCGATGGCCGGCATCCATGCAACGAAGCGCGGCTTCGCATTGGCGCCGTGCCAAGCGACCGAAGTCGCGGTGCTGGCGCAGCCGGTCGAGGATGCGCATGCCATGCTGCTGGCCAGCCTTGCGGACGGCGAGGCCTGGTCGAGTTCCTCGCTGGCGCTAGCGCTTGGCGCCAGCCAGCGCTCGATTCAACGAGCGCTCGATACACTGGCAGCCGCCGGCAAAGTCCAGTCGATCGGGCGCGGCCGCGCCCAGCGCTGGATCACCGCGCCGATGCCAGGTTTCACGACAACCTTGTTACTCCACGTGCCGCTGCCAGGCGATTAGCATGAAATCCCGCTCAACGGATAACCATCATGAAACGAACCAACGCAACAATCCTCCGCGAATTCGGCCCCTTCCCCGGCGTCGAGCAAGTGAATGGCGTGACCTATGACGGCAAGCAGGTCTGGATGGCAGTTGGCAATAGTCTGGTCGCGCTCGACCCGGCCACCGGCAAGACCCTGCAGACGATCGACATCGCGGCACACGCCGGCACGGCATTCGATGGCCGGCATATCTTCCAGATCGGCGATGACCGCATCCGGAAAATCGACCCGGTGACGGGCCGCGTGCTGGCCACGATTCCAGCGCCCGGCGGCGGTGGCGACTCAGGGCTCGCCTGGGCCGAAGGCACGCTGTGGGTCGGCGAGTATCGCGAACGCAAGATCCATCAGATTGACCCGGAGACCGGCGCCATCCTGCGCACCATCACCTCTGATCGTTTCGTCACGGGGGTCAGCTGGGTAGACGGCACGCTCTGGCACGGCGCTGGTGAGGGCGATCAGGGCGCGCTGCGTCGTATCGACGCGGCAACCGGTGAGGTGCTGGAACAGATCGACATGCCACCCGGCGTGATGGTGTCGGGGCTCGAGTCCGATGGGAAGGAGCAGTTCTTCTGCGGCGGCGGCACCAGCGGCAAGCTGCGCGTGGTGCGTCGCCCTGCCCGCGATTGACGTGAGGTTTGGCGGAGTGAGGGGCTGGAGCCCACGCAAGGGCTCCAGCCCGATGCAGGATCAGTAGCCGTAGTACGGCTGCGGTGCGTAGTTGACCGGGGCTGCGCCACGGCACGGCACATACGCGCCGTCATAGCTGCGATAGCAGTAGCCCGGGGGTACTTGCGGCGCTGCGTAGGCCACGGGCTGCGGCGGCGCATAGACCGGTGCCGGCGCAGCCATCACTGGCTGGCTGCTGGCCACCAGCGCGCCAATCGCCAATCCCGCGACGGCCGCCACGGCCAGCGCCGCGCCTGCCGAACTTCCGCCGCCACCGTGGTAGCCGCCACGATAGTAACGATCATGCGCCGAAGCCGAGCCCGCGACCAGCATGGCGGCGCTCAGGACGGCAATACCGGTATAACGAATCGACTTGCGCATTTCAGACTCCTTGACGGCCAACGATTGGCCTCGCTTGTACGACTCCATCATGGGCGGGGAACCATTACATTGGGTTACGGGATCGTGAGCAGATGTTAATGGCGGTGCATATCTGGGGCGGATGAAATCCGCCGTTGCAATTGCTGCAAATACAGCAACACCTTGCCCCGCCACCAGGCGCCAGTTGACAGCCGGGGCCGCACTGCAAATACTGCCGGCACGCAGCGCCTCAGCCCCGATACCCCCGAGACGGTGCAGGCAGTTCGAATCGTCGCAGTTCATTTCCCCTACTCATTGCCCAACAGGGCCCAATCAGGGACGACCATGATCAGACGCCGCCTTATCATTGCCGCCGCAGCCGCGACTGCGCTCGCCGCCTGCGCCTCAGGCATCTCGAACGCCCCCGCCCCGGTGCCGCAGCCCGCTACCACCGGCAGCCATGCCGCTGGCAAGACCGAAGTGCTCTGGCTCGGCCAGGCCGCCACGCGTATCACCACGCCCGGCGGCAAGGTCATCGTCATCGACCCCTGGCTGACCGGCAATCCGAAGACGCCGCCCGCGTTCAAGCAACTCTCCGCGCTGGGCAAGGTCGACATGATCCTGCTCACCCACGCCCACGGCGACCATCTCGGGGATGCGCCGGCAATCGCCACGACGCAGCACGTGCCGATCTGGAATGGCGGCGGCATGGGCCCGCAACTGGTCAGCCTTGGTCTGGTGACCTCGGATCTGGTGCAACCCTTTGGCAAGAGCGGCACTGTCATGCCATTCGGACCTGACGGTCCGAAGATCACCGCCGTCCACGCCGAGCATTCGTCCGAACTGGTCTGGAAGAATCCAGCCACGAACAAGACCGAAAGCCACTACGGCGGCGAGCCGGTCGGCTACATCATCGAGATGGAGAATGGCTTCAAGATCTGGCACATGGGCGATACCGGACTGTTCAGCGACATGAAGCTGATCGCCGAACGCTACAAGCCAGATCTGGTCATGATCCCGATCGGCGGGCATTACACGATGGGCCCGCAGGACGCGGCGATTGCCGTGCGCGATTTCATCAAGCCAAGGTATGCCATTCCGATGCACTACGGCACGTCGCCGATGCTGCGCGGCACGCCTGACGAGTTCAAGGCAGCGCTCGGGGCCGGGGTCACCACGGCGGTAATCGTCCCCGATCCGGGCCAGCAGGTCGCGTTCTGAGGAGCGATGCCACAGTCCGTGGCATCGCTCCCGCTTTCAGATCGAGAAATCATGACAGCACAAGCCCAGAACACACCGCACCCCGCGCGCACGCAATCGCTGCCGAGCCGCCACGACTTCGCAACGACGGTGGCGCGCCTCAAGGACGCGCTTGCGTCGCGCGGGCTCACACTATTCGCGGATATCGATCAGAGCGCCGCCGCGGAACAGGCCGGCACATCGCTCAGACCGACGCGGCTGTTTCTCTTCGGCAATCCGAAGGGCGGCACGCCGGCGATGCAGGCCAACCCCCATGCCGCGATAGAGCTACCGTTACGAGCGGTGGTCTGGGAAGACGACCGTGGCGCCACGCATATCGATTATCAGGATGCCGCAGGTGTCCTCAGCGGCGAGTATGGCTTGCAGCCGGCCCTCGTGGCACCGTTGGCCACGATACGCACGTTGCTCGAAGGCGTGGCTGGCAACGCGTAACACCTGCCACCGCGAGGCGGATGTCACTCCACTCGCGGAATACTCGGGCGTGGGCTGCAGCCCGGGATGCCAAAGAGGTACCTACTGCGGCACCTGCTGAGGCACCTACTGGGGCGCGCTGGGCAACGCAGGCTTATCACTGCCCTGCACTGCCGCCCCCGCTTCGGCCTGGTGCATTGCCTCCATCGCCTCAAGCTTGCGCAGCGATTGCTGCAGCGAGTTGGGGTAGTTCTCGTCGTTGATATCGAAGCCTACCGACTTCAGCGCCTGCAACTCGCGAAGAATGCTCGCGCGAGTGATGGGCGGCGTAGCGGTTCCCGTCGTCGTTTGCGCACGGGCGTAGCCGCAGACGGCGATCATCGGCAGGGCGATGGCACATACACGGCACATCGTGGCGAAAGATCCGGATTCCATAGCGCACTCCTGATCCTGGAGTTGGGGTCGAACAGGGGTACTCGCGTACTCGACGGCCCAAGAAAAAAGAGCATAGGCGTCCGCACATCGGCATGCCGGGTCGGCCCGGCCCATCCGTGGACAGTTTCTTGATAGACCATTTTGCGGGCAAGTCCACCGGAAGCGTCATCCGCGCAAAACATGCCAATCTGGCCGTGCGCCTGGCATCCACACCTGGCAGTCACACATGGCAGTCGCGGGCGCAGGCGACGGTACATTCCGGACACTGCAGACTCGAGAGACCATCGATTCGAGGATTCAATGCGCGGCTTCAGAAGCTTCCCGAAATCGGCACAGGGCGACTGAGGTTTGATCACGTGTCCATGCAGCGCGGACGCGCGACTCAGGTAATGACGGTTGCGCTCGCGTCGCACACCATGCACGGTGGATCGGCTGCAGCATATGCTGCGGACGGCGCCAACAGCGCCGAGCAAAGCACGGCTACCATGCCCAGGGCGACAAGTGTGCGTGGTGTCCGAAGCAGTTCCGACGCGCGGCGCGTCACGCTTTCGTCTGTGAATCTTGCTGGTTTGACTGACATGATCAAGCTCCGAAGGTAGTCCTATTTGCCTGAACCGGCAGCGATGTGCCACCCGTTCCCTGCCTTCGTTATAGGCCACCGCGACTACGCGCGACCATCCGAAATTTCCCAAAATCCAGCGGGAAATTCCCGCCGCGAAACCACCACGCGGTGTGGCGCTTGCGACGCTAGTGAGAAAATTCGGAGCCGTCGTCCCGCTGAATGGGCAACATCCGAGCAACGCGATTGCCCGGGGCAATCACAATGAGGAAGAACGGTCGACCATCCACGCATCGGTCACTGCATGACACCTCCCGGAGTTCCAACCATGCATCCCGAACTTCAAGATGAAATCCTGCAACTCAGGGCCAGGAGCGCGCGCTTTGCCTGCCTGTCGTATCGGCTCAGCGACCTTGAGGATGTGCTTCGCTTCATCAAGTCAGGTCTCCTGAAAGCAACGCCTGCGGCCATTGCGCAGTACCGGACGGAGCGCCTTCAACTCATCAATCAGATCCAGGCGATGCTGCTTGCGTCCAGGGCCGCCTGACGACATTTGGGCAAGCCACGGCAGCGCTGTTGCCGGCGCGCCATGCAAAACGCCGCGAAACCCCCAAGGATCTCGCGGCGCCCATCAGGCAGGACCTGATTCGTCTCACCACACAGTCTGATTACCAGTTCGCGTCCGAAGCCGGTGGCCCAAGCGGCGCACTCTTCTTCACCACCTTCCGGACCACCTTGGCGGCAGCGGAACTGGCCCCGGCCGGCTCATTGCGCGATACCGCTTCGGCCCGCAACTGAAGCTCGCCGGGTTTCACTTCGTCAAGGTTGATCTTGACCGACTCCAGATGACCGTACGACATCGAAGCCGTCACGCGGTCCACCACCACCGTGCAACATTCCTGCTCGGTGAAGCCCAGCGAACGACCGGTCTGCGGATCGGTCAGCTCCTTGCCGAGACGCACCACCTGATAGATCGCGCCCTGGCGCACCGATTGCCCCCCCTGACTCAGCACCACGTTATAGCCATCGCGTGAGGCGATGCTGACCGGGTAGAGCCGGACCAGAATGTCTGCCACCACCTTCCGGACCATGGCCGATTCCATTGCATCGACGCGATCCCCTGACTGCTCGACGGCACCGCCATCCACGGTATTGCTGAACAGCACTTCACGCGTGGTCACGTTCACGAATTTCTGCGACACGGACCAGCGACCGGCACGACCGGTCTGATCCGCGTCGGCGGGTCGTCCCGTTTCGAAGGCGTTGACACTGCCGAACCAGATCAAATCGGCGCCCAGGCCCTGCCCGATTTTCGAGAACTGGTCGTTCGAAACCTCGCCGCTGGCAATCCGTTCGATCTCGCCATACAACTCGGGGGCATCACCGCGCTCGAGCACCGTGAAGCGCCCGCTTTGGGTAAGGGCATCGGTAATGCGCTGACGCAGTTCGGCGGCGATCCGCTCGGCGTTGTTGCCACCCGCGTGTCCGATCCGCAGCGGTGCGATGGCAATCCGTAGCTTGCCCGTGTCCGCCGGCGCCTTGAATTTGGCCACGTCAGCTTCGATCGACGCCTTGTAAACCCGCTCCATCAGCCCCGGCGCATCCAGACTGACCACCTTGAAATTGGTCACCGCGCCACGAGTCGTCTGGCTGACCAGCTCCGCGAAGCCCGCCGAGGATAGCGTGATGGCATCGCGACCCACCGCCGCGCCAAGCGCGGTCTTGAACTGCGTGCTGGACAAGTCGATCGTGGTCCCGGTGACCTGCATGATGGCCTGCCGCAGCGCCTGATCCACGGCCTCCGCGGCTGACGCCCCCACGCCCGAAGCGGAGACGTGAACCCGCTCCACAGCGCCAACATCGGGCTTGCCGGCTTGCGCTGCCGGACTGGACGCGGCCCCGCTCTGAGGGGGCGCGGCAACGGGCTTGTCGTCCGGAGTCTGCTGTCCGCAGGCAACAAGCAGGGCCACGGCGCAGGTTGCGGCCAACGTGGCCCTTGCTTGCGAAATCATGATTGTCACCGCCAGAAGCGCTTAGAACTTCGACGACAGCGCGGCCGTCGCATCCTTCGGCACCGGAATGTCGTGCGACTTGGCATAGGCCGTGGCGGCCTGTAGCGTGCCGCTCAGACGCGACACATGTCCGGGCAGTTCGGTGGCGATATACGTGCCGGTCGAGAGCTTGCTGCCCAGCGACATCTTGTCCATGATCGACGCGCTCGTCAGTTGTGACTGGGCCGCATCCTTGAACGCCATGACGTTGGATCGCAGACCGACGTAACGCAACATACCGAGCCCCAGATGCTTCATGCCCTCTGCATAGGCGGCCTTGCCAGCGGAATCCATGCGCGTGTTGCCGTCCTTGAGCGCGGCCTCGATGGCCTTCGATGCCTCGCTCTGGACCTTGTCCGATTCCTGCAGGCTGTCCTTGGTGGCACCCGAGGTCAGCGCGTCGGCCGTGGCCTGCGCCTGTGCGGCCACTTCCTTGAGACCGACGGCCTGCGCCAGATTGACTTGTGCCAGCAGCACTTCCTTGCCGGCCGCGCCATACGCGGCGGAAAGCTGGTCCTGCATGGCCCCCGCATCGGCACCACCGCCCGATGCACTGCTGGACGGTGTCACGGCATTGGCAATGGCGCCAAGCGAAGGAAGGGCGTGCGCGTGCGCGGCGGCTAGCGACGAGAGCGCGATGATGGCGAGGTGCTTCTTGATCATGATGTCAATTGGAGAATGTGAAAGGATGCAGCCAGGCGGTGGCAAACCGCCATCACCTGGCCGGCCAACGGTGTCAGCGCACCTTGGCGTTATTCAGTTGCGCGGCCAGCTCACGTGCCGCCGAATCCGCCGCCCGTTTCAGGGCGTTCGTCTGGGCGACGCTGGCGTCCGGGCCCGTGCCCGAGAACTGCACCGGGCCCACCGATGACACCGTGCGCGGGAAGCGCGTCGTCACATCGATCAGCTTCGCCGTCACCGTCACGTAGATCCGGGTCAGGCCCGTTACCGGGTCGGTGTCCTGCATGCCGATATCGAGGGTGCCCAGCGCGAGGTAAGGCACCTGGGCAGTCTGCAGTCCGAGCACCGCTTCGCGCATCGTGGCCGGCTGCAGGTCGTTGCCGGTCTGGAAATCGTTCTCGAGCGCCGAGATCCGCAGATGACCGCCCGAAGTCGGCTCCACATACCCCGCCTCCACCACCTGGAAGCCCGACTGCGCGAACACGCCCGTGAAGATCGAGTTCAGGTTACCGGACGGCACCAGCTTCCACTTGATCTCATCGGCCTTGCGGGTGCGGCTGCCGCCCGTCTCCATCGACACCGAGGTGTTCGCGGCATAGCCGCTGCGGCTCGATTTCTCCGTGGCGCTTTCCTTGATGTCGGCGCGCTTGTACACGCGAGGATCGTAGGACTTCACACTGTCCTGCTGGCGTGCGACGAACACAAACGTCAGTGGGGACTTCTGGCCATCGGCGGCCATGGCGACCGGCGCGCCACCCTTGACGGCGTTGCGCAGCTTGGCCACGTTGATATCGACACGAACCACCACCGAGTACTGCTGCGCGTCCTTCTTGTCCTCGTCGCTGATCAGCGTGGCGCCCAGCACGAACTTGTCCAGGTTGGCCGCCACCTTGTCGCGGATGCTGTCGAAGTTCTCGGCCTGGGATTCACCGCTCTCTGCGTAGTAGCGCTCGATGGCATTGACCTCTGCGGTCTGGAATGCGCGCTGCTTGTCTTCGGCGGATGCCTTGCTCGAGAACAGCGAGCCGTCGTACTTGACGGTCGCCATCCCCTTGGATGTCACCACTTGCGCGGACGCGAGACTGCTGGCCAGTACCAGCAGCCACCATAGATTACGAATTACCTGCATGATTTGATCACTCCTCGTGTACTTTCGATCTGGCTCTTCACGTTGTCGCCGCTCGCGGCAGCAGCCAACCAGTCACTGTCCTTGCCGCCGACCACATCGGCCAGCTTGGTAAACAGCCCTCGCAGGGATTCCCCGAATGCCGGGAAGTCGTCGGTGCGGGACTGCGTCACCGGTACCGCCTTGACCTCGCCGTTCTTGAAGTCCGCATCCAGATAGCGGCGGCCCGACATGGGTTCGGCCATCGAGACGTGGCTGTACGATGCGTAGATGTAGCTCGTGCCAGCCGCAGAACTGCCGTACTCGACCCGTTTGAAGTCCTTCACGGACAGGTCGATCGTATAGTCGGGTTTCGGCAACTGGAGATTGAAGACCTCGCCATCGCTGAAACGCATCGACATCGCATTGCCGATGGCATAGCCCTTGGTGAATGGCAGGATCGGCACCTGGGCCTTGTCGAGCAGCGCTTCGCCGAACATATCGGCCACCCAGCCCTCGGCCACACCGTCGCCGCGCAACGCCTCCGGCAATTGCGCCCTGGCACCCGGCGTCAGTTCCACACGTTCGATCTGCAGGTAGCGCGTGCCCGAAGATGGCAACTGCGCCGATGACAACGCACGCACATAGCGATCGAGCAAACCGGGACGTTCGCCGCCGGCCAGCAGCCGTTTGATCCGGTCGCGCTTCTCGGCATCGCCCGGCATGTGGTCGAGCACATCCAGATGGCTGATATTCAGCGGATACGCGCGCACCACCGTCATGGCCTTGAAGTCGAATACCAGCGCCTGGCCACGCAGATTCGTCATGACCTTGTAGATCGACCCGAAGCGCTCGCTGGACACCGATTCGCTGGTCACCACAAGCGCAGTGGCCAGTGCCTGATCGCTGTCCTTGAGGCTGGCCATGCCATCGGTGGTAATGGCAAAGTTCGCTGGCGGATTTGCCGCTAGCGATTGCGCGATCACCTTCGACGGGCTGCGGCCATTGGAGGCCAGTTCGGCTTCGACCTTGCGCATTAATGGAAAGCGCGAATCAATCTGTCGGGCTTCGCCGGCATAGGCGAAGCCGGCGAAGGCTACCTTGTCGGCAGCGTGTGCAACGGTGGCAATCAATGCCAGTACGCAGAGTGTCAGGCGGGCGACCAGCATGGAACGAGCAGCAGAGAGTCAATCAATGGCCGGGAATTCTGCCGTCAGCACCACCGCCTGAGCTTAGGAAACCTCTGAATTTCAATACCGAAGCAGCTTGCGGCGCGGAGAACCTCTCCGTGCTGATCCAGCGCGCCCGATTCACGCCGCTTGCCGGGCGTGGGAAACGTCTTCATCCTCGACTGCCGACTGAGACATCTTGCCTGCCGGCGCACCCACCTCGAGTCGATAGCCGAAGCCCGACACGGCATGGATCGAAATCGGGCCGCGTGAACGCATGCCCAATTGCATGCGCAGGGTGGAGATCAGCGTCGACAATGCCCTGGATGAGGTCGGCAGCCTCGCACCCCAGATCTCCAGTTCGATGCTGGCACGGGTCAGCGTCTTGCCCGCGCTCCGGAACAGCATGAGCGCAAGCCGAAACTGCCGATCCGACAGCTTCACGGCTACCCCGCGCAGCAACACGCAATGCTGGCGCATGTCCAGTACATAGTCGCCCAACCGAAAAGTAGCGCCTCTATCCTCGCGGGACAGTGAATGGCACTGGTGCGCCGCGATCAGCCCGGCGGCGACGATCTCCGACGATCGTGGATCGGAAATGAATCCATCGATCCTGTCATGGAAGGCATGCGCACTGCCATTTGCATCTGGCGTCGTGACAATGACAACCAGCGGCGTATCGAAACCGAGCTTTCTCACCTGGTCGACGAACGCCAGACCCGGCCCACTGACAGCCGGCAGCATCAGGACAACGAGGTCGAACAGAATACTCTGGCCAACCTCCGCAAGGTCAACCAGCGACACAAAGATCGAGTAATGGAAGTCTCTGGAAGCCGGAAGCAGATCGATCGTCGCATCGATGCCGTCGGGCACCAGAATGCCAACTGCAAGCGGCCTGGGTATGGCGAGGGTATTCATGAGGCGGTGATGAAAATCGTTCTCCCCGGCTAGGTGCCGGGTTGACCCGCCAAGGGTATTGCATCTCGTGGCGCGCAAATGCGGAGGGTTCTGAAGACAATCAGGAAGCTTCCGAATCCGCGCATTCCAGTCGGCCATTACGCTTGCCGTAACGACTTGCCGAGCCGGTCCTCGAACATTGGTGCCGTGTCGCCAACATCAACCACTGTCACCCGAAGCGCCTATGAACAGCAAGATCCACCTGACAGGATTCCACCGCGAACTGTGGGAGCTTAGGTCTCGTGGCACAGGCTTCTGTGGTCTGGGGGGTATCTTGCCAAGTCCACTGTTCAAGGACTGGGCAACGATCAAACCACTCTTGCCCGCGCGTGACCGTTACTCGCAGGCCAAGCTTGCGCTAGTCTTCTACGCATACCTTATGGTTCGCGACTCGGCCAATGCGACCAGGAGCCACGGTGGGACCGGCGTACATTTCATCTATCGGCCATGGCAATCATGATCCGCACCTCTTTTCCGTCGTTTGCTGACTTTGTAAGAAGCCGCGCCATCCGTGCGGCAACTGTGCTTGCCGTCGTTACCTTGCTTGGCGGCTGCGGGATCTTTGGTTGCGCGGCAGGAGGCGGGAATGGCCACGCCGCCGGAGGCTGTGCCACAGGCATGCGCTTCTAGTGGAACGTTCGCATCGAAACGGGAATTCGCCTGTGGCAGCGCAGGAAGAGTCTTAGCCCCGTCGTACATCGGCATATCGAAAATGACGACCGGCGAGCGGTGGTCGCACCGCGCACGCCGCCCTTTCGATACTCGACGGCATACGTAACAACATGAATATTGGCAAACGATTCACGGCCGAATGGCTGGGCACTTTCTGGCTGGTCCTTGGCGGATGCGGCGCCGCAGTATTCGCAGCAGCCTTCCCTAACGTTGGTATCGGTCTGCTCGGTGTATCGCTCGCTTTCGGTCTGACGGTCGTCACCATGGCCTATGCCATCGGCCCGGTCTCCGGCTGCCACCTCAACCCGGCCGTTACCGTTGGCCTTGCCGTCGCTGGACGCTTCCCGGTCGCCGAAGCGCCGCTGTACATTGTGGCCCAGTTGCTCGGTGCCGTTTGCGCCGCAGGCACGCTGCTATACCTGGCAAGCGCCAATCCCGGCTTCGACCTGATGACCAATGGCCTGGCGACCAACGGCTACGGTGCGGCGTCGCCGGGCGGTTATGGGCTGAGAGCGGTGATAACGACAGAGACGCTGATGACCGCGTTCTTCCTGATCATCATCATTGGCGCCACCAGCTACAGACGCACGCGCGCGGCGGCACCGCTGGCGATCGGCCTGGCGCTGACGCTGATTCACCTGATCTCGATCCCAATCTCAAACACGTCGGTCAATCCCGCACGCTCGACGGGTCCGGCGATCATCGTTGGTGGGGTAGCGATTCAGCAACTGTGGGTTTTCTGGGTCGCACCGATCTGCGGCGCGATCCTGGCCGGCCTGCTCGGTCGTCTGCTGTTCGTCAACGAAGCGGACTGAGAGGCTGTTCTCCGCAATGCAGATCCTGTCTCAATCCGTGCCCGCCCCGCTGGCGGCCAGACCGGGGCGCAATCGGTTCCTGATCCTGGTAACGGTGGCCCTGGTCGCCGTGATCGTCGCCAGCGCCACCATCTCCTCGATCCTGTCTGGCCCGGCAGCCGGACAGGCTGTTTCCGTGAAAGTCACGCCGGGCTACTCGGACGCACTGCCGCGAATCGTCGGTCAGCATTGCGGTAACCACTGCGCCGAGATGCTGGAAGGCTATCAGTGGGCTCAGCTCAACGACATCCGCCTGCCCCTTTCCTGCCGCCGATATACCGGCGCGTTCACTGACGGTTGCCTGGCATACCTCGAATATCGCGCAGAGACCCGCCGCGGCGCGCGTGCGGGCCGTTGAACCACGACAGCCTTCACCGCGGCGGAATCCGGCCATTGGTCCGGTAGGCGCTTCCTTTGGCATCCGACACCCCGCTGCGCGCTAGTCAAGACCATCGCCCAGTTCAACCCATTGCGTGAACTGGGCTGCGCCTTCGGGCAAGGCCATCCGTGGGCGCCATTCCCGCCCACAGCAGAGTTCCTCGGGCTCGCGCTGCCGCGCTGAGAGCCTGGTCCGACACCTGCCGAGCACCCGCAAATTACGTGCGCATCACTTGCTCCCAGCTACTCAACCCATTCCGATGGATCACTCCTTTCATCGGAAATTTCCGAATCGCCCTGCTGAATGGCTTTGCTACTCTCAATCGAGTCATCATAAATGCGCTCCCATAGCCGGGCGCCTGCTTTCGGAAGTTGAAAGTGAACTCGATCAAGATCGCACTGCTTGACGCGGAGCCCTCGTCCGCAACCGGCATCAGCAAAGTGCTGGAAACCGGCGGTGTCGTATCGTCCCGCTTCGCCAGTTCCGCAAGGTTGTTTCGGGAACTCCGGCGCTCTGTATTCGATGTGGTACTGGTGTCTGACAACCTGCCCGACGACCCGGCCACCGATGTGGTCCAGGCACTCCGGCGCGCCACCACACTCCAGATGCCGATCCTGGTGATCGCTCACAATGCGTCCCAGGTGAATCTGATCGACGCTTTCGACGCCGGTGCGGACGACTATGTCGTGTTCACCAGCGATCCGAGCAGCCTACTGCCACGTATCATCGGCCACCATCGGCGCGCCCGCAGGCGCGAAGGATCGGGCGGCAGGCAGCTCAGTGCGGGCGACTACACGCTTGACCTCGATGCCTGCTGCGTGAGGTTCCGCGCGGAGACCATCCGTCTGACGCCCAAGGAATTTGCGCTGGCCAAGCTGATGTTCTCTTCCCCCGCCGTGACCTTGCCACGTGATCACATCGAGATCGTGGTCTGGGGCAGCACCCTGCCACCGCTATCGCGCGCGCTGGCTGCCATGGTAGCCCGGCTTAGACGCGTGCTTCGGCTCCGCCCGGAGCACGGCGTGACGCTGCGGGGCGTGCATTCGATGGGCTACCGGCTCGATATCGCCGCCCCTGACTCCGGCATCTAGAAGGTCATTGGAAAGCCGTGCCCGCCTCGCTGGCATGCTCGCGAGCGCCCATGCAAAAGGCCGTTACCCGATATGGGCAACGGCCTTTTAGTTTGTCCGACTCGTTGGATGCATGACCGCCCGTCCCCTCCATCAGAAGAAGACAGACGGCGGTCGCCCCTCTTACTTCATACCCAGTACACGGATCTCTACACGACGGTCCGGGGCCAGGCATTCGATCAGCTTCGCGCGCGGCAGGGTACCGCATTGCGTACCCGGCTCGGACTTGCCGCGACCTTCCGCCACGACAACGCGCCCGTCCACGCCGTTGTCCACCAGCAGCTTCTTGACCGTTTCCGCGCGCTTCTGTGACAGCACCCTGTTGGCGCTTGCCGACCCGATACGGTCGGTGAACGCCTGAACTTCCACTCGCGTGACAGACTTCAGTTGCGCCAGCTCCGCACCGAGCGTCGCGATCTGCCTGCGGCCGTCGTTGGTCAGATCACCCGGGCCCGAGCCGTTGAACCGGAAGAGCGTGTCGCCTGACAGCGTCGCGTTACGCAGCACCGTTGGCACGGCGGCGACAACCGGCGGCATAACCACTCGCTGCACTTCGGGAGCCGGCTTGTTCAGGAAGCTGGCACAGGATTCCGGCTTCCAGTAGTACGCACGGGTCTTCTCGTTCTTATCGAAAACGACCTTCATCTGGCACTGGACGATATCGTCCGGCGCAGCGCGGCCCGTGCGGAAATTGAACAGGTAGTCCCATTCGCGCACGCCAAAGAAGCCTTCATTGAAATGCGGCCGGTCGAGCAGCGGATAGAGCTGGGACTTCGTCATGCCGGGCGCCAGCATGCGCAGGTTGTCGATATTCGGGAACGTACCGTCCTTCGGCCACGACGACGCCGGGTCCGGAAATGCAATTTGGTCGGACTTGCCGTCATCCGAGAGGCGGCTCGATGTGGTCGAGCACCCCTGCAGTGCTGCAGCGGCGACCAGTACGGTCGCGACAGCGATCCAGGTAGATTTGGCTTTCATTTCTTGGGTTCGGATTCTGTTAGGTTCGGGACACGCGGCGGCGTGCCTGACGCCGCCGCGGTACACCATCGTCGCGATCAATTACCAGTGGAAGCCCGCGCCGGCCGCCACACCCACGTTGCCACGGGTGTTGCTCGTGGCCTGGGCCTTGAAGACCCAGCGACCGCTCTCGGACATCTGCGAGAGGCCCAGCGCGATTGCCGACTGACCACCGTAGGTACCACCACCCATCGCCACCATGCCGCGGCCTGGCAGCGTGGCTTGCGGCAGTGCCGCCATCGCCATCGCCGATGCCGTGCCGGCGTAGGCATCACGTCGGACATTGGTTACCTGCTGGTTCGTGTAGTTGATCGCGGCGTTCTGCACATCGCTCAACCCCGACTGCAGCTGCGAGACGTTGACCGCATCGGTGGCGGCGGTACCCGCTGCCACGTTCGTGATCTGACGCTCGTTGCCAGCGGAGCCCACGGACACCGAGTTGGCACGATCAGTGGTCGAGCCCGCGCCCAGCGCCACGCTGTTGTCGTGGGTTGCCGTCGAGTTCGCACCGATGGCCGTCGAGTTGTTGCCCGATGCCGACGCCGTGTTACCCATCGCCACACCGTTGTTGCCGGTGACGCTGGCGTTGGCGCCCGATGCCACACCCTTCGTGCCTGCCTTCACGTACGCCTTGTCAGTATCCGTGTTGGTACCATCGGCCTGGAAGTAACGCGTGTTGGCCTCCGTCTTGTTGATCGTGTCGCCCCAGTTGTTGACCGTATCCTCCAGGTTCGTGACACGGGTATTGGTCTGGTACAACTGCGCGCCATTGACCGCATCCGTGCTGTTGGCCGACACATCGCCCTGGTGCAGGTTACTGATCGTGGTGCCGCCGGTCTGGCCACCGTCGGTCGACGTGGTACCAGCCAGCGTCACGTGATCCTTCGGGGCATTACCGGTACCGTCATACTTCACGTTGCGACCGTCGTCCGGCGTGATCTTGCCGTCCACCGAGCTGATGGCTGCCTGCAACTGCGCCACGTTCACCGCGTCGCTGGACGCGGTACCCGCTGCCACGCCGGTGATCTGGCGATAGATGCCGGCTGCTGGGTTACCGACCGATACTGCGCCGGCCGTACCCATGGTGCCCATCACCGCGTTAGCCAGCGCGGTATCCGCACCGGTCGGCACCCAGCCTGCGATGCCACCGGCGGTGCTTGCCACCGAGCCAGAGCCCAGCGCCACGCCACCGGCAGTCGACGCCGAGGCGCCCACACCCATGGCCATCGCGTTCAGACCGGTTGCACCGTCGTTGGCGTAGTTGGCACCTTGTACACCACCGTCGTTCACGCTGTAGTAGTGCGT